>NZ_JBHWIV010000155.1:0-7635 GCF_042731675.1 Kitasatospora sp. NPDC059827
CCCCGCCCACCCACCCCCGGACCCGCCCCCGGACCAACCCACCCTCCCGAAAGCCCACCCCCACACCCCAGCCCCGCGCAGCGGCCCCCACATGCCCCGACAATGGACCCATGTCCGGACCCGCCCCAAAGATCACCGTCCCCACCCGGCTGACGACCACCGTCACCGCCACCCACGGCGAGCCCGGCCGCCAGTGGCTCGCCGCTCTGCCGGCCGCGGCCACCACCCACCTGGCCCGCTGGAACCTCACCCTCGAACGCACCCTGGACCCCGGCGGCAGCCTCAGCCTGATCGCGTACGTCCACCGCGACGACCTCTCCCCCGCCGTCCTCAAGGCCGGACTGGTCACCCCCGAGACCGCCCACGAGCACACCGCGCTCACCCACTGGGCCGGCCGCGGCGCCGTCCTGCTGCTCGACGCCGACCCCGACGCGGGAGTCCTCCTCCTGGAGCGCCTGCACGGCGACATCCCGCTGCGCTCCCTCGCCGAGCCCAAGGCGATGCTGGAGGCCACCAGCCTGCTGCACCGCCTCTGGGTCGAACCACCCTCCAGCCCCGCGCTGCCCACCAGCCCCGCACAGCCCGCCGGCCCCGAACTCCCCACCCTCGCCGACCGCGTCACGGACACCGCCGCCCGCCTCGCAGAGCACCGCTCCCACCCCGCCGCGGCCGCCGCCCAGCCCCTCGTCGACGAGGCCCTCGCCACCGCCCGGGCCCTGACCGCCTCCGCCGACGAGAACCTCCTGCTGCACGGCGACTTCCACCACGGCAACGTGCTCGCCGCCGACCGCGCCCCCTGGCTGGCCATCGACCCCCGCCCGCTGACCGGCGAGCGCGCCTACGACCTGGCCCGCCTCGCCCTGGACCGCGCGGACACCCTGATCGGCTCCCCCGGCGCCCCGGCCGCGGTCCGCCGCAGGCTCCAGCAGCTCGCCGACGCCCTCGACGTCGACCGGGACCGCCTGCGCGGCTGGGCCCTGTTCCGCGCCGTCGACCTGGCCCTTCGCGCACTGGCCACGGGCCGCCACGAGGACGCCGAACTCCACCTGGAACTCGCCGGTCACCTCTCCGACTAGGACCGACCCCCCGGGGCCACCGCTACGCCCGCCGCAACGGCAACCGCGCCCCCATCACCGCGTACAGCCGGTCCGTCGCCGGGAACCGCACCGCCCGGGCCAGGTCCTGGTAGCCCAGCGCCCGGTAGAGCCGCCGGGCCGGTGTCTCCGCGTCGATCGCCGACAGGATGCTGCGCTCCAGGCCCGAGCCCTCGCACAGCAGCCGGATCAGCCGCGAGCCCACGCCCTGGCCCTGGAACTCCGGCAGCACGTGCAGTTCGGTGACCGCGAACACGCCGTCCAGCCAGTCCCCGTAGCCCCGGGCGGTCAGGTACGGCTCGATGACGGTGCTCCACCAGTGGTCCCGCTGGTTCGGCATCCCGTACCCGAACCCGACCAGCCGGCCGCCGCTCATCGCCCCGAAGGCGATCACCCCGGGCTGCCGGGCGTGCCGCCCGACGATGTGCAGCCGGACCGCGACCTCCTCGGGCGTCAGCCCGAACGCCACCGCCTGGACGTCCAGCGCCTGCGGCGCCCAGGCCGCGAGGTCGATGGCCTCGATCGTCACCCCGGTCAGCTGATCCATGCTCCGGACGTTACTACCAGCGGCCCCCCGGCGCGGCCGAAGATCGGAACCCAACAACCGGCGAAACACCGGCGAACCGCGCCACAACACCGCCCCGCACCCGGGCACCCCGGAAGGCGCCCGGGCACCCCCGACCCACCGCACCCCCGGCCCACCGCACACGGGAGAAGGTCAGAACAGCACGCTCATGAAGGCCCCGACCTCCCGGAACCCGACCCGTCGATACGCGGCCCGCGCCCGCAGGTTGTAGTCGTTGACGTACAGCGAGACCACCGGCGCCACCTCGCGCAGCGCGACGTCCAGCACGGCCGCCATCCCGGTCTCGGACAGCCCCTGGCCGCGGTGCTCGGGCGCCACCCAGACGCCCTGGATCTGGCAGGCGCCCTGGGTCACGGCTCCGATCTCGGCCTTGAACACCACCCGGCCGTCCTCGGCGAAGCGCGCGAACGACCGCCCGGTGGTGACGAGTTCGGCCACCCGGGCCTGGTAGAGCAGACCGCCGTCGCCGGCCAGCGGCGACACCCCCACCTCTTCGGTGAACATCGCCACGCAGGCGGGCATCAGCGCCTCCACCTCGGTGCGCCGCACCCGGCGCACCAGCGGGTCGGGCGCGATCTCCGCGGACGGCGAGGAGGTCGCCAACAGCGGCTGATGGCCCCGGACTTCGCGTGCGGGGCCCCAACTCCGTTCCAGCAGCGCCCAGAAGGCGGCGGTCGACCCGGCCGGTCCGACGATCGAGGAGCAGCGCCGGCCCTGCCGCCGGGCCCGCTCCGCGAAGGCGGCGACGGCCTGCGGCCCGGCGTTGACCAGGACGAGGTTCGCCCCGGCGTAGCAGAGGGCGTCGAGCACGCCGTCCGCGCCGTACCAGCCCCACATCTCCCCGCCGAGCCGCCACGGGTCCAGCCCGACGGCCTCGACCCGGGTCGCGACGAAGGCGTTGGCGACCGGGTCGCGGTGGAGGATCTCCAGGGCGTCCGCCAGGTCGGGCGGTTCCAGCACGCGGGTGGTGGCCAGCGCCCGGGCGGCCTGGAAGGAGCTGGGGAGCATCACACCTCGATCGATCATCGAGACAGCACCTCACTGAGACGACTCTGGCCGCACCCTACTCCGTGGCCCCACCCGGCTACGGCCGCGGGGCCGTCCGCGAACGGACGGCCCCGCTTCCGGAAAACTTCGCTGCACCCGCGTTCGGACCGCTCGGCGGTCACCCCCCACCGACGTGACCGCCGGGCGGCCACCCCGCGACGACGTGACCGCTCGGCGGTCACTCCGCGGCGACGACGGTCGGCGAACCGGCCTCGACGCCCTCCCCCTGCATCTGCTCGGCGAGCTTGAGCGCCTCCTCGATCAGGGTCTCGACGATCTTCGACTCGGGAACGGTCTTGATCACCTGGCCCTTGACGAAGATCTGGCCCTTGCCGTTGCCGGAGGCGACCCCGAGGTCGGCCTCGCGGGCCTCGCCCGGCCCGTTCACGACGCAGCCCATGACGGCGACCCGCAGCGGCACCTCCATGCCCTCCAGCCCGGCGGTGACCTCCTCCGCGAGCTTGTAGACGTCGACCTGGGCGCGGCCGCAGGACGGGCAGGAGACGATCTCCAGGCCGCGCTCGCGCAGCCCGAGCGACTCCAGGATCTGGTTGCCGACCTTGATCTCCTCGGCCGGCGGGGCCGACAGCGAGACCCGGATGGTGTCGCCGATGCCCTCGGCGAGCAGCGCGCCGAAGGCGACCGCGGACTTGATGGTGCCCTGGAAGGCCGGACCGGCCTCGGTGACGCCCAGGTGCAGCGGGTAGTCGCAGGCGGCGGCGAGCTGGCGGTAGGCGTTGATCATCACGACCGGGTCGTTGTGCTTGACCGAGATCTTGATGTCGCGGAAGTCGTGCTCCTCGAACAGCGAGCACTCCCAGAGGGCGGACTCGACCAGCGCCTCGGGGGTGGCGCGGCCGTACTTCTCCAGCAGCCGCTTGTCGAGCGAGCCGGCGTTGACGCCGATCCGGATCGGCACCCCGGCGTCCTTGGCGGCCTTGGCGATCTCGCCGACCTTGTCGTCGAAGGCCTTGATGTTGCCCGGGTTGACGCGCACCGCCGCGCAGCCGGCGTCGATCGCCGCGAAGACGTACTTGGGCTGGAAGTGGATGTCCGCGATGACCGGGATCTTCGACTTCTTGGCGATGATCGGCAGCGCGTCGGCGTCGTCCTGGGACGGGCAGGCGACGCGGACGATCTGGCAGCCGGACGCGGTCAGTTCCGCGATCTGCTGCAGCGTGGCGTTGATGTCGGCGGTCACGGTGGTGGTCATCGACTGCACGGAGACGGGTGCGTCGCCGCCGACCGGCACGTTGCCGACCATGATCTGCCGGGAGTACCGGCGCTTGGCCAGTGGCTTGAGCGGCAGGGACGGAATACCGAGCGAGATCGCGGTCATGTGCGCAGGGTTCCCCGGGGTTGAGGTGTGGATCGACCGCCCGGCCGTTGGGACGGCCGAGGCCGGGCGCGCCACGATCGCGCACCCGGCCTCCACGGTACGGCACGGTCCGGGGGCCCAGCACACCCGCCGTACCCGAACGTCCTAGCCGATCTTCACCGGGTTCACCAGGTCGGCCACCATCACCAGCAGGGTGAACCCGATGAAGATGCTGGCCACGACGTACGCGACCGGCATCAGCTTGGCGACGTCGAACGGGCCCGGATCGGGCCGCCGGAACAGCTGTGCGAACCGGCGGCGGACCGACTCCCAGACCGCGCCCGCGATGTGGCCGCCGTCCAGCGGCAGCAGCGGCAGCATGTTGAACAGGAAGAGCGACAGGTTGATGCCGGCCAGCAGGTTCACGAAGATCGCGATCCGCTGGGCGGCCGACTCGTGCAGGGAGAACACCTCGCCGCTGACCCGGGCGGCGCCGACCATGCCGATCGGCGAGTCCGGGTCGCGCGGGGCGTCGCCGACGACGGCGTTCCACAGGCCCGGGATCTTGCCGGGCAGGGCGGCCAGCGACTTCACCCCGTTCTCGGCCATGTCGTACATCCGGTCGACCGACTGCCCGAGGCCGAGCTGGACCGTTTCGCTCTTCGGGGTGAACCCGAGGAACCCGGCCTGGACGGTCCGGCCCTTCTCCGGCACGCCGTTGCCGTCGTACTTCTGCACGTCGTTGACGGCGATGGTGGGCGTGAAGGTGAGCTGCTGGCCGCCGCGCTCCACGACGATCGCCACCTGCTTGCCCGCCGACTTCCGGATGTCCGCCTGGAGCTGGTCGTAGTCGCGGATCCGGTCGCCGTCGAAGGAGAGCACCTTGTCCCCCTGGCGCAGGCCCACCTCGTTGGCCGGGGTCTTGGGCGCGTCGGCGGGGCAGGTGTCGGTCGGCTGACCGGCCTTGACCACGCACTGGGCGACCGAGCCGATGGTCGGCACCGCCATGGTGACGCCGAAGCCCATCATGACCGTCAGGAACAGCCCGAACGCCAGGACCAGGTTCATGAAAGGCCCGGCGAACATGACGATGACCCGCTTCCAGGGCTTGCGGGTGTAGAACAGCCGGGTCTCGTCGCCCTCCTGGAGCTCCTCGTAGGAGGCCTCACGGGCGTCCTCGATCATGGACCGCCAGGGCGAGCTGCTGCGCTTGGTGATCCGGCCGTCCTCGCCCGGCGGGAACATCCCGATCATCCGGATGTACCCGCCGAAGGGGATCGCCTTGATCCCGTACTCGGTCTCGCCCTTCCGGCGCGACCAGACGGTCGGGCCGAAGCCGACCATGTACTGGGGCACCCGGATGCCGAAGAGCTTGGCCGTGGAGAGGTGGCCGAGCTCGTGCCAGGCGATCGAGACGAGCAATCCGACCACGAAGACCAGGATGCCGACCACCGTCAAAACCGTTGCCACCGCTGGTCCTCCGTCATGCCGCTCCGCTCATCGTCTCGTCGTACCGCGATCCGTGCCGTACCGCGGTCCCGGTCGTGCCGGGCACCGCCGCCGGAGGCGAGGACGTCAGCCCGCCGCCAGCTCGCGGGCCCGGGCACGGGCCCAGTCCTCCGCGTGCAGGACGTCCTCGACGGTCAGGGAAGTTCCCGCCGCGGCCGTCCGACCGTCGTGCTGTCCGTGCTCGGCCACGACCTTGGCAACAGTGTCCACGATCCCGGTGAAGGGAAGGCGGCCCTTCAGGAAGGCCTCCACGCACTCCTCGTTCGCCGCATTGAACACCGCCGGCGCCGTTCCGCCCAGGGTGCCCACCTCACGGGCCAGCTCGACGGCCGGGAAGGCCTCGTCGTCCAGCGGGAAGAACTCCCAGGTCGCGGCCTTGGTCCAGTCACAGGCGGGCGCCGCTCCCGGCACCCGGTCCGGCCAGCCCAGGCCCAGCGCGATCGGCATCCGCATGTCCGGCGGACTCGCCTGCGCCAGCGTCGAACCGTCGGTGAACTCCACCATCGAGTGCACCACCGACTGCGGATGGACCACGACCTCGATCCGGTCGAACGGCACGTCGTACAGCAGGTGCGCCTCGATCACCTCCAGGCCCTTGTTCACCAGGGTGGCCGAGTTGATCGTGACGACCGGGCCCATCGCCCAGGTCGGGTGCGCCAGCGCCTCCTGCGGGGTCACCCCGGCCAGCTGCTCCCTGGTCCGGGTGCGGAACGGGCCGCCGCTCGCCGTCACCACCAGCTTGCGGACCTCGGCCCGGGTGCCGCCCGCCAGCGCCTGGAACAGCGCCGCGTGCTCGGAGTCCACCGGCACGATCTGGCCCGGCTTCGCCACCGCCTTCACCAGCGGACCGCCGACGATCAGCGACTCCTTGTTGGCCAGCACCAGCACCCGGCCCGCCCGCAGCGCGGCCAGCGTCGGCCGCAGGCCGATCGAACCGGTGATGCCGTTCAGCACCGAGTGGCACTCCACCGCGGCCAGCTCGGTCGCCGCGTCCGGCCCCACCAGCACGGCCGGCAGCGGCCGGCCCGCCGCCTTGGCGGCCAGCGCCTCGCGCAGCGCCGGCTCCGCCGCCGGATCGGCCACCGCCACCGTGTGCACGCCCAGCCGCAGCGCCTGCTCGGCCAGCAGCTCCACCCGGCCGCCGGCCGCCGACAGCGCGACCACCCGGAACCGGTCCGGGTTGCGGAGCACGACGTCGATGGCCTGGGTGCCGATCGACCCGGTGGAACCGAGGATCACCAGCTCCCGGGGGCCGGAGGGGTCCGCCACGGTGGGCGTGAAACGCAGCTGCGGGTGGGCGAGCGAAGTCATGCGCCCATTGTGTCCTGTCCGAGACCTTTCCCAGGACGCCCCCGGCACACCCGGGCTACCGTCGGACCCATGCGTACCGTCATCGCCGGGGGCCACGGACAGATCGCGCTCGGGCTCGAACGGCTGCTCGCCGACCGCGGCGACCGCCCCGCCGGGATCATCCGCCGCCCCGAACAGGCCCCGGACCTCGTCGAGGCCGGCGCCGAGCCGCTGCTGCTCGACCTGGAGTCCGCCACCGCCCCGCAGCTCGCCGCCCTGCTCACCGACACCGACGCGGTGGTCTTCGCCGCCGGCGCCGGCCCCGGCAGCGGCGCCGCCCGCAAGAACAGCGTCGACCGCGACGCCGCCGTCCTGCTCGCCGACGCCGCCGAACTCGCCGGCGTCCGGCGCTACCTCATGGTCTCCTCGATGGGCGCCGACGCGGCCGCCCACCACCCCGCCGACGAGGTCTTCGAGACCTACCTGCGGGCCAAGGGCGCCGCCGACGACGCCGTGCGCGCCCGCACCTCGCTGGACTGGACGGTGCTGCGCCCCGGGCGGCTCACCGACGGCCCCGGCACCGGCCTGGTCCGCCTCGCCCCCGCCGTCGGCCGCGGCGCGGTCGACCGGGCCGACGTGGCCGCCGTCCTGGCCGCCCTGCTGCACGAACCCGGCACCGCCGGGCAGACCCTGGAACTGGTCGCCGGGAACGCCACCGTCGCCGAGGCGGTCGCCGCCGCGGCCGGCCACGGCGCCTGAACGCGCCGCGGGGCCCGGTCCGCACCGGACCC
>NZ_JBHWIV010000156.1:0-7594 GCF_042731675.1 Kitasatospora sp. NPDC059827
TTTTAATTCCCCCGCCCCCCCCCTATATCAACCCCCCATACCCCGCCGCCCGGTTACTTTTTTTATACGCCCCGGGACCGGGCGGCGGGGGGCGCCCCCGGGGGACCCCCCGGCGCCTCGCTTCGTCCCGGTCCGCGATCCCGAGAACCCCGACGGCCCCGCGTTCGTCCTCCCCTCCGAGGCATGGGTGTCCTTCGCCGCCGCCGTCACGGCCGGCGAACTCCCCACCACCTGAACATGCCTGCGCGAGAAGTCGGCCCGCCCGACGTCCCGCGCACCTCCCAGGGCAGCGAACGGCAGGTAGCGACCGATGGACACGACGACGGACACCACGGGCCACGGCGAAGCACGCTTGGACGATGCGCACAACGTCCTGGTCGCACCGCCGACGGTGCGCAACCTCGACTTCTTCGGGGCGACGATCGGGCCCGAGGACCTCGCCTCCACCGACCTCGCCGGGAAGACCCTCTACCTCGCCGGCGACATCTCCGCCCTCGACGGCCGCCGACTCGCCCCCGCCGCCCGCGTGTTCGTCGTCCGGGAGCTCTCCACCGACCACGCCGACGCCCCCTGGCCCGTCGTCGGCCTCGGCCGGATCCCCGTCCGGGTGCACGGCGCCGGCGTCTACTACCCCCGCTTCTTCGAGCCCGAGGCCGACCACTTCCACCGGGTCCGTGCCGAGCACGCGTTCCAGTCCCTGACCGAGTCCGACAAGCCCGGTTCGGCCCACCGCAGCGGGATCTACCTCACCCCCGTCACCCGCGACGGCGACGACCTGCACTTCCGGCTGCTGCGCTGCTCCACCAACCTGTCCGGCCCGACGGAGAACTTCGGCCCGACCGACACCGACATCGTCGACGCCCTGAACCGCGAGGCCGCCACCGTCTTCCGCGGCCACACGCCGCTGAACCACGTCCTCGCGCAGACCTACCACAACACCCGGGCCACGCCCGGGCGCAAGCAGTCCAAGGCCAAGATCTCGTCCCACGCCGACAAGACCAAGGACATGCCCGCGGACGGCATCATGGCCTTCTGCACCTTCTACGACGGCCTCGCCGAGCTCCAGCCCCTGGCCGACGACCCCTTCGACCACGGAACCGGGCGCACCAGCGGCCTGACCAGCCTCCGCTTCCGGCTCAAGGACTCGGCCCGCGAAGCCCACGGGGACGCCCTCCCGGCCCAGTTCGAGCTGACCCTCCACCCCGGGTCGGTCTTCTTCATGCCGCTGTCCACCAACCGCCTCTACACCCACGAGATCCGGCCCTCGGCCCTGGACGCCGGGCTGCTCCCGACCCGACTCGGCTACGTGGTGCGCTGCTCGAAGACCGAGGCCGTCCACCGGGACGGCCGGACGTTCCTCAAGTCCGCCGGTGAGCTGGTGGAGTTGGAGCCGCCGACCGAGGCCGGGACGGACGAGCTGCGCGGGCTGTACGCCGAGGAGAACCGGAGCTCGGACGCCGTCGACTACGGCGACCGGTTCCGGTTCAGCATGAACAGGGGGGACTACCGTGCCCCTCGTGCCTAGCATCGCGGACCAGGTCCGCTCCCACGCCCTGCCCGCCGAGCCGGGACTGTTCGCCGAACTGTCCGGCTCGGCCCTCCTGGAGGAGCTCGGGAAGGGCCGCCGGGGCACCACCCTCACCAGGCCCGACGGGACGGGCGGCGTGCCCCTCGTCCGCACCACCACCCGGTACGCCCACCCGGCACAGCGCTTCCGCCCGGTCCACGAACGGCTGGCACAGCGGATCCAGGAGCACGCCGGGCTCCCGCTCGCCTTCGACAACGCCCTCTTCGAGAGCTACACGAACGCCTACACGACCATGGGCGCCCATTCCGACCAGGCCCTCGACCTGGCCGAGGGCTCGTTCATCGCCGTCTTCTCCTGCTACCGGGACCCCGACGCGGGCCCGCCGAGGAAGCTGATCGTCGAGTCGAAGGAGCCGGTCGGCGGCGAACGGTTCGAGCTCCCGCTCACCCACGACGGCGTCGTCGTGTTCTCCGTCGAGTCGAACCGCCGCCTCCGGCACCGGATCGTCCTGGACAAGCCCGTCCCCGCGACGGACAACGTCTGGCTGGGCCTGACCTTCCGCACCTCGAAGACCGTCCTGCGGTTCCGCGACGACGGGCACCCGTACCTCCCCCAGGGCACCCGCCTCACCTCGGCCGACGACGACCAGCGCCGCGAGTTCTACCAGTTGCGGCGCCGCGAGAACCAGGAGACGGACTTCGCCTATCCCCCGCTGACGTACACCGTCAGCGAGAGCGACCTGCTCCCGCCCGTCTGAACCCGCCCGCCTCAGTGGTGGCCGCGGTGCTGCTCGTGCCCCCCGCGCCCCTCCGCGTCCGGGCTGCCGCCCATCATCCGCAGCATCGCGCGGCCGCCGCTGCGGAGGAAGCGGACGAGCAACACCCCAGCCAGCAGCAGGAAGGCGATGTTGAGCCAGGTGGTGTAGTTCCACTCCACGCCCGCCATCGGGATCTCCGCGTCCCGGTGGTCGGGCACCAGTCCCAGCCCGCCGAACAGCAGCTCCACCACGTACCCGGCCGCCACCATCGCCGTGTAGAACGTCCCGAGCAGGAAGAGCGCCGTCCGCGCGCCGTAGTACTTCCGGTAGATGTTCAGGATCGGCAGGATCAGCAGGTCCGCGAAGATGAACGCGACCACCCCGCCGAAGCTGATCCCGCCCTTCCACAGCACCACCGCCAGCGGCACGTTGCCGATCGAGCAGACGAAGGACGCGATCGCCACCAGCGGTCCGACCAGTGGGCCCCACAGCTTCCCGGCCAGCGGGTGGTCGGCGAAGAAGAAGGCCTGCCAGAACGAGTCCGGGACCCACGCCGCGATCGCGCCGGCGATCAGCAGCCCGACCACCAGGTCCCGGAGGATCGCGGCCCACTCCATCACGAACACGTGCGACACCGACGTGAGGCCCTGCCGGGAGAGCAGCCGCCGGGCGAACGAGCCCTCCCCCGCGACGGACATGTCCATCGCGGCGTGGCCCTCCATCGAACCCGCCCGCCCGAACTCCGCCTGCTCGCGGGCCTCCTGGAGCAGCCGGTCGCGCAGGAGGAGCCGGAACAGCAGGGCGAGCACCAGGATCATCACCGGCCCGCCGACACCCGGGCCGACCGGCACGGCTCCGCAACCGCACCTCCCCCGGATGCGTCTATGCTCATCGGTCGTGCTCGTCCGACCACGGCGAGCGGTCAACTGCAGGAGGGGGAGCGGTCGATGGGGGATCAACCGAGCGGCTACACGGTCCATCCCGACGCACTGGACGGCGTGACGACGGCACTCGGCAACGTCGCGACCGACCTGACGTCGGCGGGCCAGGCCTACACCGCGAAGGCGGTGCACCCGGCCGCCGACTTCGGCGAGTTCGGAGTGGACCAGGCATGGTCGGGCTTCGACACCAAGTGGGCGCAGGAACTGCAGGTCACCCAGCGGGCCGTGACGGAACTGGTCCAGAAGATGTCGACGACCGGCGCCAACTACCGCGCCGCGGAGACCAAGGTCGCCACGTCACTGACCCCGGCCGGGTCCCGATGAGCAAGGTCGCGGACCTGCAGAAGGCGCAGCAGGCCATCACCCGCCCCGGGTCCGGCTTCTACGTCGGCATCGCCCTGATCGGCGCGATCGACAAGGCCCTGGCCGTACCGGGGCCGGCCGGGAACCCGGGCACGATACGCGAGCGGGCCAAGGAGTACGCGGAGACCGCCAAGGCCTACGCCAAGGCGTCCACCGACCTCGGGTCGGTCGCCGACAAGGAGCTGCCGAACGCCTGGACCGGATCGGTCGCCCAGAACGCCACCCAGTCCATCAAGGCGCTGGCGAACGAACTGACCGTCTCCCAGAAGACCCTGGAACAGGCGTCCACCCAGCTGAACGCCTGGGCGGACGCGCTGGAAGCGGCCCGGAACACCGACGCGCAGGGCATCACCGCGCTGGAGAACGTGCAGAAGTCGCTCGCGCACGACATGCTCGACATCGGCAAGGCCATCGCCGCCATCGACCCCGCCAACACCGCCGTGGGCACCCGGATCGCCGCCGCCCAGGCGGCGGAGAGCAGCGGCACCCGCACCGCGAGCCTGCTCAACCAGCTCGCCGCCAAGGCCCGCACCGAGCGGGCCGGGCAGGGGACGGTCGACCCGCTCGCGGCGCTGGTCATGGCCAACGAGAAGGGGCCCGGCGGCAATGCGGACGGCGACTACATCCTCTCGGCCAACCAGCTCGACCGCGCCGAACAGTCCCTGTCCGTGATGAGCGGCGCCGACCAACTCGCCTTCCAGAAGCTGGTGTCCGGCGCCAAGTCACCCGAGGAGGCCGCCTACCTCTGGAAGGCCCTGGCCGCCGGCCACTCGATCCCGGACATCCAGCAGTTCGCCGGCCAGATCCACCCCCACGGCGACGACCCGGTCTGGCTGTCCGAACACCTCGTCCCGGCCCTGGGCTCGGACCCCGCCCAGCAGGAGTCCACCACTCAACCGATCCAGCTGACCTACAAGGGCGCCCAGGTCCTCGACGGCTTCGACATCTACAGCCAGCGCACGGTCGGCGACTGCGTGGCCGCCTCCACGATGGTCGCGAGCCTCAAGCTCGACCCGGTGACGATGCTCCAGGTCACCACCGGCAACATGCCCGACGTTCCAGGAGCCGACGCGCCCGAGTACTTCAAACAACGCCTCCAACAGCTCTTCATCGGCCAGTACCAGCAGGGCCAGCTCGCCGACGGCAGCCAGAAGATCTACCCGGACAACGGCGGCGGGATCGGCCCGAAGGGCAACACCTTCCTCGCCGATCAGAACCTCGGGAAGGCCACCGGCTCCACCTACGAGTACGTCGATCTCAACACCGATGACGACCGGCGCGCGGCCGTCACCCGGATCGAGAAGGCCCTGGACGAGGGCAAACCGGTGCCGTTCTGCGCCTATGACGAAGCCAGCAAGGCCGCCGGCAACGACGGCCACTATCACCAGATGGTGATCGTGGCCCGGGACGGCGACCGACTGCAGGTCTACAACCCGTGGGGCCAGTCGGTGTGGGTGACGGAGGACCAGTTCATCCACAACCACATGAGCGACGGGGGCCTCACCGGCACCACGAAGATCAACCGGCCCTACGGCGCGGAGCTGCCGAAATGACCAACGTTCTCCCGGACACCGAGCTGATGACCGGCTACGACGTCGAGGCCGCGATCACCCGCGGCCTGCTGATCGACGGAGTCCCGCGCCGGGTGCTCTTCGGCGAGGCGGCGATCGCCGCCTCCTACCAGGCCGAGGCCCTGCGCATCGGGCCGTACCCGCTGGGGTTCCTGGCCCAGTACGTCCGCGCCGGCGGCTTCACCGCCGCGCTCGACCTGCCCGAGCCGGTGACGGGCCGGGCGGAGGGCGAACTGGTCCGCGGCTGGCTGCGCGCAGCTGCGGCCGGCGGGGCGGACCTCCGGCGCGAGGTCCTGTTCGCCCGCTGGCTGGCCGAGGTCGCCCTGCTCATCACCATGCGCCGCCAGGTCCGGGAGGAAGCGGGCTGATGCGGCGTGTCCACGAGCGTCCGAGCGCGGTCCGTCGAACCACAGGAGCCCAGAACCGATGACACCACTGCTGCGCCGAGTCATCAGGGATGTGGTGGTGCTGCTGGCCGTCGCGCTGCTGCTCCTCTCCTACTCCGCCGGATGGTGGTCCGACCCCGCCGCCGGCACCGCCGCCCCCATGGCCACCGCCACCCGTCCGGAGACGGAGGTGGCCCTTCCGGCCGTGGCGACCGCCGGGGACGCCACAGAGCCGTACCCGCCCAGCACGGTGTCCCTCGCGGTCGGACAGCGGCTCGGCGTCAGGACCACGGGGGGCGCCTTGCCGAAGCTCTGGTACCTCAGCTCGGCCGGCGACGGCGCCGTGCTGCAGAGCGGCCCGGACTTCGTCCTCACCCCCTGCTCGACGAATCCGCCCGTACCCGGCTGCGCCCCGGAGTTCGACCGGACCTTCACCGCCCTGGGAGCCGGGACCACCACGCTGACCTGGGCGTTCGGCAATGCGTGGGACTGCCGGCCCGACGCACCGAACCGTGCGGAGTTGAGGTGCGACGTCACCAAGAGCATCCAGGTCACCGTCCACTGACGCCCGGCCGCTCCTCCCCTTCGGCCAGGGTGCGCCGGACGACGGCGCGGATGCCCGGTTCCAGGTGGCGGGCCCAGGGCGGGTCGGTCTCGCCGCGCAGCCGGGCGCAGCGGGCGAGGGCGTGGCCGAACTGGTCGGGGGTGAGGTAGCCGAGGTGGATGACACCGTCGTCGGAGGCCGCGCCGTTGAGCATCCGGCTGGTCAGGTCGCCCATCGGGAGAACGGAGAAGCCGCGCCGGGACGTCGCGTAACTGTGGGCGGCGTTGGCGGTGAGGACACCCATGCCGAGGTAGACGGTGACCAGGTCGGTCAGCTTCTCCTCGTCGGCCTCGCTCCAGCGGGCCCTGAGGCGTCGTTCGGAGATCAGGCGCAGGTGGCCGAGTTCGTGGGCGATGAGCGCGGCGAGGGCTGCGGGGCGGTCGGCGTGGCCGAGGTCGAGTTCGATGACGTCCCGGCCGTCGGTGCGGTGGTAGTGGCCGACGGTGCGGCGCTTGCCGGCGCGGCCCTGGTCGGCGGTGAAGAACCGGACATCGAGGGCGCCGGTGTCCGCACCCATCACCGCGCCGACCCGGTCGACGAAGTCCCGGATCCTGGACTCCCGGGCCGGGCCGGTGAGTTCGGCGAGGCCGCCCGGGAGGAAGTCGGCGGTGGGCAGGGCGAACGGGTACCGCACGGCCTGTTCCCCGAACTCGGCCACGCACCAGCGCAGGCACTTGTCGACCCAGGCCCGGTCCTCGGCGGCCGCGCGGTCCGCCGCGGGATCCGTTCCGGACACCGAACTCGGCGGCCTGGTCCAGGGTTTGGCCTCGTCGAGGTCGGCCACGCCTGGTGCCCGCTTCGACGGCTGGTTCCTCCCGAAGATCCATGACATGGCGCAGCCCCCCGCTCCGTACGTCTCCTGTGCGTCCCCACCGTCCACTGTAGGGCCCCCGTTCCCGGCCCCCTAGGTCCGACTCCAAGACCCTCTGCTTACCCTAGGGGGGTATGGTATGTTCATCATCGAAGCAGCCGCCCGGGACACTCCGGAAGGCGTCGTACGCACTGACGACAAACGCACTGACGACAGGAGCACACCATGAGCGAGACCACCGTCACCGTCGAGCCGTCCGCCGCCGAGGGCTCCTGCTGCGGCTCGTGCGGCACCGGCGCGGCCGCGGCTCCCGCCGCCACCACCGCCGAGCGCACCGTCCTCCAGGTGGCGGGCATGACCTGCGGCCACTGCGTCGGCGCGGTGACCGCTGAGCTGGAGAAGGTCGCCGGCGTCACCGGGGTCGCGGTCGACCTCGCCACCGGCCGGGTCACCGTGGACAGCACCGGCCCGCTGGCCGACACCGAGCTCGCCGCCGCCATCGACGAGGCCGGCTACGACCTGGTCGGCCGGGTCGACGCCTGACAGTGAGGATGTTCATGAGCGGTTCCCGGGCAGGTCTGACTCGCCTCCTGACTGACCTCGGGTCCTCAACGGGATCTGTCGGCCTCGTTC
>NZ_JBHWIV010000157.1:0-7433 GCF_042731675.1 Kitasatospora sp. NPDC059827
GTGTCTGCGCTTTCTTCCCTTCCGGGGGGGGGGTGCGGGGGGGGGGGGGGGGGGGGGGGGGGGGGGGGGGGGGGGGGGGGGGGGGGGGGGGGGGGGGCCGGCCCCCGGCCGGCCCCCCCCCCCACGACGGTGGGTCACTTGACCTTGGTCTCCGGCTTCGGCTTCGGCTGCCCCTTGAGGGCAGGCGCGACCGCTGCGGCCTTGGTGATGTCGAGCGAGAAGTTCTGGACCACCACGGCGCCCCGGTCACGCTCCGGGGTGCCGATCGGGTCGTTCTGGATGCTGCGTCGCTTCATGGCTGTTCACCTCCTTCCATCGGATCGGTGGGTGCCCCGGGGCGGTCGCCCCGGGGTGTCCGGGGGAGCGGTGCCGGCCAGGCGAGCCCGGCGAAGCGGACCATCGCCTCCAGCACCGATCGGTGGTCGGCGGTCCGGCGGCTGTAGTGGCCGCCGTCCACCCAGAGCAGTTCGTGCGGCACCGCCAGCCGGCGCAGGTCCGCGGCGTACCCGGCGACCTGTTCGGGCGGGCACCGCTCGTCGGTCCGCGAGGCGACCAGCAGGACGGGCGAGCGGACCCGGTGCACGTACGACCGCGGATCGGCGGCGCGGTAGCGCTCGGGGACCTCGTCCGGGGTCCCGCCGAAGAGCTGGCGGTCGACCTCGCGCAGGGCGGGGGTGGTGGTGCGGTAGGTGGCGGGGTAGTCCGCGATCGGCTGGGCGGCCATGCCGAGCGTCCACAGCTCGGGCTGCGCGCCCAGCGCGAGGAGGGTCAGGTAGCCGCCCCACGAGAATCCGCAGAGGCCGGTGCGGTCCGCGAGCGCCGTACCGTCGGCGACCAGTTCGGCGCGGACGGCGGCCAGGTCCTCGATCTGGGCCAGTCCGACCCGGTGGCCGTAGTCGTGCTGCCAGCCGGGGCCGTAGCCGGTGGAGCCGCGGTAGTTGGTGCGCACCACCGCGTAGCCGTGGCCCACCAGGGCGTTCACCCGGGGGTCGTAGGAGTCCCGGTCGTGGGTGGCGGGGCCGCCGTGGACCAGGAAGAGGGTCGGCCAGGGGCCGTGGCCGGCCGGGGTGGTGACGAAGCTGTGGATCCGCCCGTACGGCCGGGGCGTCCACCGTCTGCTGCGGTGGGTGTCGTCGTCGGGCTCCGGAGCGTGGTCCGGGGCGTGGTCCGGGGCGGGGTGGTGCGGCTCCTCGGTGCCCGGGCGCAGGACCAGCGGGCGGGGCGGGGTCGACTCCCGGCTCCAGACGCAGTGCAGGGTGCCGTCCGGGGCGCAGGACAGGTCGTGGATGGTGCCGCCGGGTGTGCCGATCTCCCGGGCGGGCGCGGGCAGGGCCGGTTCCACCGGTGGGCCGAGGTCGGCGAGGAGCAGGCGGCTCCGCCCGGCCCGCTCGTGCTGGATCAGCACCCCGTGCGGCCCCCCGTACCAGCCGGCCGAGATCTGCGAGTCGAAGGACAGCTCGGGGTGTCTTCGCAGGCCCGAGGCCGCCCGCCAGGTCGCGACGGAGTACCGCTCGTCCTCCTCGACCACCAGGAGGAGCTCCGGTTCGCGGACGGCGAGGGGGTTGAACTCGATCGGCCAGAGCCGTAGTCGGGGGCTCCCGGCGAGCCGCGTCGCACCCTCCGATGCGCTGTCCGGCGTGCCGGGCTGCGTGCTGTCCGTCGGCCACAGGAGTACCGCGTCGTCACCGTCGGGGCGTCCGGCGAGGGCGAGCAGCCGGCCGTCCGGTGACAGGTCGGCCAGGACCAGGTACCCCGGCGCCGAACCGATCGGCCGGGCCTCGCCCGCGGGCGGGCCGACGTAGCAGTGCGAGGCGTCGCCGGTCCCCACGGCCACCGCCGCGAGTGCGCCGGTCCGGTCGAAGGCCACGCCGTAGGCCCGGCCGGGCGGCACGCCGTGCAGGGCCGGGCCGCGCGCACCGCCCGTGAACGGCTCGCGCCACCACCGGCCCTCCCCGGCGCCGTCGGAGTCGAACCACCAGATGGCCTCGCCGTCCGGTTCGATCTCGCTCAGGTGGACGCCTTCGGGCCGGTCGGTGACCACCCGGCGCCGGTCCGTCCGACGGTCCCAGGCGACCGCCTGCCAGCGCTCCTCGACGAGCCGCGTCTCGACCGCGCGGTCGGCCGCCAGGGCGGCGAAGCCGGGGGACTGGAACGCCTGCGTCACGGACCCGGCCCTTTCGGTTCGACGGCGGGAACGGTGGGAGCGGTGGGACGGAGCGCGCTGAACGTGCCGGAGCCGGCACGCCGGTGTGAAGGCAAGGTGAACCAGTGTGAAGAAACGGTCACTTGCGGAGGATCGCGGCCACTCTAGGAGGGTGTCGCGGTCACGACCAGACCTTTCGCACAGATGGCCGAAATGCAGCTGAGATGAATCCGTCGGCCGCCCGCATGCCGCTCCGCGCCGACCCCGGCGGTGGGGGCGGGCCCGGGCGGATGCGAAGGTGGGCGGCGTGAACGAGACGATCATGGCAGCCGCCCGCGAACGGGCCGCCGGACACCGGCGCCGCTTCGACCTCCGCTTCGAGGCCTACTTCGACGCCCTGCCGCAGCGCCTCGACACCCCGCCGCTCAGCCGCTTCACGCCGCGCTGCCTGGAGCTGCTGCGCGAGCTCTCGCTGCGCGGCGGCAAGCGCCTGCGGGTCGCCCTGCTCTACGAGGCCGCCCGACTCGTGACCACCGACCCGGTGCCTGGCCTGGCCGAGGCCGCGCTGAGCATCGAACTGCTCCAGACGCACGGGCTCGTCCACGACGACATCATCGACGACGCGGCCGTGCGCCGCGGCGGACCCTCCACCTACTACGCCTACCGCCGGGAGTTCCCGGACTCCGAGCGGACCGCGCTCGGCCTGGCCGTCCTGGCCGGGGACCTCGCCGCCTTCCTCGCGATGCGGGTCCTGCTGGAGGCGGACGTACCCGCCGAGCTGCGCCAGGCGCTGCTGGAGGTCCAGTTGAACGCGGGTGCCGAGACGGTCGCCGGCCAGATCGTGGACCTCGAACGCGACTTCCGGCCGCTCCCGGACGAGGAGTTCCTGCACACCGTCTGCGAGTACAAGTCCACCCGGTACTCCGTGCTCGCCCCGCTGCGGCTGGGGCTGCTGGCCGCCGGCGAGGACGTGGCCCGCCACGACGCGCGGCTGCGCCGGTACGCGACCCTGGTCGGCATCGGCGGCCAGCTGCGCGACGACTACCTCGACCTGTTCGGGGAGGAGGACGCCACCGGCAAGTCGACCGGCGTGGACCTCCGTGCGGGGCGCCGCAGTTACGCGGTGACCGCCCTGCTCGCCGCAGCGGACGAGGGGCAGCGGGCCGTGGTGGAGTCCGCGCTCGGCGACCCGCGGTGCCCGGCCGCCACGGTCGAGCGGGTCCGCGAACTGGCCCGGCTGCTGGGCGTGGACGGGAAGCTCCGTGCCGACATGCGCCGCTGCGCGGCCGCCGCCCGTACGGAAGCCCAGGGCTGGCGGCCGTACTGGCGGGAGGAGGCGGTGGCCTTCTTCGAGGGCCTGCCGCTGTCGAACGTGATCCCGGGAACGTGATGGCGGGAACGTGATCCCGGAGGCGTGATCAGAACACCCCCGGAACCCCCGCGAGCCCCGGCCCGCCGGCCTCGCCCGTCGTCCAGTCCCAGTCCGCGACGGCGTCGCGCAGCAGCCGGGCGGCGGTGGGCAGGCGTTCGCCGAGGGGCCAGTGCAGGGTGAGGGCGCGTCGGCAGTCGGGGCTGTCGACGTCGACCCACGCCAGCGGGAGGCGGGTGGCGGTGCGTCGGGCGAGGGCGGGAACCAGGCCGATGCCCAGGCCCGCGCTGATCAGTTCGGCGATGGCGCCGGCCTCGTCGCCCTCGCAGACGATCCGGGGCACCAGGCCCTGTCCGGCGAACAGGCGGTCCAGCAGCCGGCGCTGCCAGTGCCCGGGGCGGGCGGCGATGAAGGGCTGGTCGGCGAGTTCCTCGACGCCCACCGAGGCGCGTCCGGCCAGGGGGTGGCCGAGCGGCACGGCCAGTCCCACCTCCTCGTCGAGGAGCCGGACCGACTCCAGGCCCTCGACGGCGATCGGCTGGGAGGCGACGGCCAGGTCGACGTCCTGGGCCCGCAGCTGCCGGGCCATCTCGACGGCGGTCAGCTGGTGCAGTTCGATCTCCACGCCGGGGTGCGCGCGTTTGAACGCCGCGAGCGGGCCGCTGAAGGCCAGGAAGGTCTCCGAGGCGAGCCGGACCGTGCCCAGGCCCTCCCCGGTC
The DNA here is from genome assembly GCF_042731675.1 of Kitasatospora sp. NPDC059827. Classification (NCBI taxonomy): domain Bacteria; kingdom Bacillati; phylum Actinomycetota; class Actinomycetes; order Kitasatosporales; family Streptomycetaceae; genus Kitasatospora; species Kitasatospora sp. NPDC059827. The sequence continues at coordinate 4,232 of NZ_JBHWIV010000157.1, forward strand.
GCCTCGGCCACAGCCCGCCGGCCCGCCTCCAGTTCGCCGAGGGCACGCTCGACGTAGCCGCGGAACAGGTGGCCGGCCTCGTTCAGCCGCAGCCGCCCGCCCCGTTCGAACAGCGGCGTGCCCAGTTCGGCCTCCAGCCGGGCGACCGAGCGGCTCAACGACGGCTGGGCGACGCGCAGTTCCCGTGCCGCCCGGCTCAGGTGCTCCAGCCGCGCCACCGCCAGGAACTGGGTGAGCGTGTGCAGGTCCACCGGTGGATCCCCCCTGAGCCGGACGCGCGTTGATCGCTCGTCTACCGGGGGATCCTACGGTCGGCGCGTTCGACCCGTTCCGTACCGCTCAGAAGGATTCCCATGATCGACCCGGCCGCGCCGTCGCGCGGTGACACCCCCTGGATCGGCGACGATCCGCGCTTCGCCCTCCTGCGCGCCAGATACCGCAGGTTCGTCTTCCCGGTGACGGCGGCGTTCCTGCTCTGGTTCCTGGCGTACGTGCTCTGCTCGGCCTACGCCCGCGGCTTCATGGCGGCCGAGGTCGTCGGGAACATCAACGTGGCGCTGGTCTTCGGGCTGCTCCAGTTCGCCTCCACCTTCGGCATCGCCCTGGCCTACGGCCGGTTCGCCGCCCGGCGCCTGGACCCGCTGGCCGAGGAGCTGCGCCGGACGGCGGCCGCCCGGGCCGGCGACGAGCACGAGCCGACGGGGAGCCGGGCATGACACCGCACCTTCCACTCGCCGCCCCCGCCACCGCCGCCACCACCACGGCGCAGGAGGCCTCGCACCAGGGCCTGACCGTCGGCCTGTTCGTCGCCCTGGTGGCGGTGACCCTGGTGATCACCCTCTGGGCGCGGCGGAGCACCCGCGGCACCGGCGGCTTCTACACCGGCGGCGGCCAGTTCTCCGCGCTGCAGAACGGCATCGCGATCTCGGGCGACTACCTGTCCGCGGCGTCCTTCCTCGGCATCGCGGGGATCATCGCGCTCTCCGGGTACGACGGCTTCCTCTACTCCATCGGCTTCCTGGTGGCCTGGCTGGTCGCGCTGCTGATGGTGGCCGAACTGCTGCGCAACACCGGCCGGTTCACCATGGCGGACGTGCTGGCGGCGCGGCTGCGCAGCGGGCCGATGCGGACCGCGGCCGGGGTGTCGATCATCGTGGTGTCGATCTTCTACCTGATCGCGCAGATGGTCGGCGCGGCGACGATCGTCGGCCAGCTGCTCGACGTCAAGGGCGCCTCCGCGCAGATCTGGACCATCGTCGGGGTCGGCGCCCTGATGATCGTCTACGTCGTGGTCGGCGGGATGAAGGGCACCACCTGGGTGCAGATCGTCAAGGCCGGGCTGCTGATCGCCGGCGCGGCCGTGATGACCGTGTGGGTGCTGGCGAAGTACGGCTTCGACCTCGGACACCTGCTGGGGGACGCCGCCTCGGCGTCGAAGAAGGGCGAGGCGTTCCTGCGGCCCGGCCTCAAGTACGGGGCGACGGACGGCTGGTCGAAGCTCGACCTGGTCAGCCTCGGCGTGGCCCTGGTACTGGGCACCGCGGCGCTGCCGCACGTGCTGGTGCGCTTCTACACCGTGCCGACCGGCCGCGACGCGCGGAAGTCGGTGAACTGGGCGATCGGCATCATCGGGGTCTTCTACCTGATGACCCTGGTGCTCGGCTTCGGCGCGGCCGCGCTTGTCGGCACGGCGACGATCAAGGCGAAGGACCCGTCCGGCAACACCGCCGCCACCCTGCTGGCCGAGCACCTCGGCGGGGGCGCGGGCACCACCGGGGGCTCCCTGATGCTGGCCTTCATCGCGGCGGTGGCCTTCGCCACCATCCTCGCGGTGGTCGCCGGGCTCACCCTGACCTCCTCGTCCTCCTTCGCCCATGACCTGTACGCCAGCGTGATCCGCAAGGGCCGGGCCACCGAGCGGCAGGAACTGGTCACCGCGAAGGTCGCCGCCGTGGTGATCGGCGCGGTCGCGGCCGCCCTGTCGATCTTCGCCAGGGACCTCAACGTGGCGTTCCTGGTGGCCCTGGCCTTCGCCATCGCCGCCTCGGCCAACCTGCCGGCGATCCTGCTGACCCTGTTCTGGAGGCGCTTCACCACCTTCGGCGCCAAGTGCGGCATCTACGCGGGGCTGGTCGCCTCGATCGGTCTGGTGCTGCTCTCGCCGATCTGCTGGGGCGGCGCGAGCAGCACCGTCCCCGCCGTGAAGCTGACGGCCGCCCAGGCGAAGGACTGCGGGGTGGACGCCGGGGACAAGCGGGTCGGCAACGCCACGGCGCTGATCTCCTGCACCGCCACGGCGCCGGTGCCCCTGCAGAACCCGGGCGTCCTCTCCATCCCGATCGGGTTCGCGGCCGCCGTCCTCGGCTCGCTGGCCGGCGGTCGCCGCCGCCGGGACGAGGACGCGGACGGGCGCGGCTTCGCCGAGCTGGAGGTCCGCGCGCTCACCGGGGTGGGGAGGTAGCCGTGGCCACCGGATCCAACCTCCACGAGTTCCTCGCCGACCTCGCGCGCTACGCCGCCGCCGACGTGCTGACCGCGGAGCTCACCGCGGACACCCTGCGCAAGTACCTGCGCGCCGGGCTGATCGTCCCCGAGGACCTGTGCGCCGGTGACACCGGGGGCTACAGCCAGCGGCTGCTGCACGCCGAACGCACCCACTCCGTGGTCGCCCTGACCTGGCTGCCCGGGCAGTCGACCCCGATCCACGACCACGTCGCCTGGTGCGTGTCGGGCGTGCTGGAGGGCATCGAGGTGGACGAGGCCTTCCGGCTGTGGCGGCTCCCCAGGTCCGGCCGCAAGGTGCTGGCGCCGTACGCCCGGACGACCTGCTCACCCGGCCGGGTGCAGTTCCTGGTGCCGCCCGACGAGGACATCCACCGGGTGTCCAACGGCGGCACCGGGCGTGCGGTCTCCCTGCACGTCTACGGCACGGACATCTCGCAGAACATGGGCACCTCGATCAACCGGGTGTTCGGACAGGAGGTCGTGGACCGCCCGCCGGACGGGGCCCGCCCGGTGAGCTGGCGGAGCCCGGAGGTCCTCGCTCCCTGATCTCCCTGACCCACCCTGACCCGTGCCCGTGCCCGTGCCCGTGCCCGTGCCCGTGCCCGTGCCCGGGCCCGTGCGCCGGGGGGCGGGGGCCGCGGCGGGCACCCCCGCCCGCCCAGAAACCCCACTCGAAGGAATTGCCGGTGGAAGTGGT
>NZ_JBHWIV010000158.1:0-7409 GCF_042731675.1 Kitasatospora sp. NPDC059827
TGGTCGCGGGCCCCCCCCCGGCGGGGGGGGACAACTCGTCCCCCCCCGGCCCCGTGGCCGCCGGCGGGTGCCGGGGGGGGGCCGGGGCGGCCGGGGGGACGCACGGGCCCAGCGCGACGGACCGGACCGGACGGGCCCGCGGACGTCCCGTCACCCGCGGTCAGCCCTGCGTCTCCTCGCGGCGTCCGACCGCGGCCGCACCGGGTACGACGAGCAGCTTTCCGGTGGTACGCCGAGCCTCCAGATCGCTGTGGGCCTGGGCGGCCTCGGACAAGGCGTAGCGGCCCGTCACGGTGACCTCCAGCGCCTTGGAGCGCACCCACTCGAACACATCGGCGGCCCGTCGGAGCAGTTCGGACCGATCGGCGATGAAGTCCCCGAGGCTGGGCCGGATCAGGGTCAGCGAACCGCCGTGGGCGAGCCGAATCGGATCGAACGGCGGCACGGCACCACTTGCCGCGCCGAAGAGCACGAGATGGCCGCGGGACCGCAGACTGGCGAGGCTCGCATCGAAGGTGTGCGCGCCGACGCCGTCGAAGACGACCGGCAGTCCCCGACCGCCGTTGAGCCGCCTCACCTCGGCGGCGAGATCGTCGACCGCGGAGGAGAGGATCACCTCGGCGGCCCCGGCACGCTTCGCCAGCTCGGCCTTCGCCGCAGTCGACGTCGTGCCGATCACCCTGCCGCCGAGATGGGTGATGAGCTGGGTCAGAAGCAGCCCCATGCCACCAGCGGCCGCATGCACGAGCACCGTGTCGCCCCCCTGAACCGGGTAGGCGTCCTTGACGAGATAGTGCGCGGTCATGCCTTGGAGGAGCACGGCGGCGGCCGTCTCGAAGCCGATGTCGTCGGGCAGCGGCACCAGCCGGGAGGAGTCCACGACGGCCCGCTCGGCGTACGTGCCGGGAATCTCCACCCAACCGACCCGGTCCCCGACCGCGACGTCGGCGACGCCGGGTCCGACCTCGACGACCGTGCCGGCACCCTCAGCGCCCGGGGTGAAGGGCAGCGGGAGCGTGTACCGGCCTTCGCGGTGGTAGACGTCGAGGTAGTTGACCCCGGATGCGGCGACCTCCACGACCGCTTGGCCCGGCCCCGGCCGCGGCTGGTCCACCTCGGCCTCCCGCAGCACCTCGGGACCGCCCACTTCGTACACCTGAATCGCTCGCACAACCCCTCCAATAACGGCTCGTCCCCCACCAACCCCGTTGACGGCGATCCGATTCCCGGCCGGCGGACCGGCCCGTACCGGTGTTCCCCGAGGCCGGTACCGGGCGAGCGATTCGTTCAAGACCCCCGGGCGACCGCCCCCGAGACTGGCCCGCATGACCGATCGCGCCTTCACTCCCGCCGCCGGCCGCCTCGCCCCGCTGCGCCTCTACGACCCCATCGTCTCCCTCACCCGCGAACGCCTCTGGCGCAGCCTGCTCGCCATGCACGCGGCCCCGCGCCCCGAGGACGTGATCGTCGACGTCGGCTGCGGCACCGGCTCGCTGGCGCTGCTCCTCAACCGCGTCGAGCCGCGCGCCCGCGTCATCGGCGTCGATCCCGACCCGGGCACGCTCGAACTGGCCCGCCGCAAGGCCGCCGCCACCGGCCCCAACACCGGCCCCGGCTCCGCTCCCAAGTGGCTGACCGGCATGGGCGACGCCGTCGCCGATCTGGTCGGCACCGGGGCCGCCGACACCGTCGTCTCCAGCCTCGTCCTGCACCAGTGCCCCGTCCCCATGAAGCGGGCCGTCCTCGCGTCCATGCACGCGGCGCTGCGCCCCGGCGGCAAGCTGGTGATCGCCGACTACGGGCGCCAGCGCACGCCGGCCATGCGCCTGGCCTTCCGCATCGTGCAGTTGGCGGACGGCAAGGAGGACACCCAGCCCAACGCGGACGGCATCCTGCCGCGGCTGATCGCCGAGGCCGGTTTCCACGGCGTGCGCGAGGCCGAGACGGTCGCGACGGTCACCGGTTCGATGTCGATCTACGTGGCCCACCGCGCGTAGGCCGAACGCGAGCCGGTCAGCCGCGCACCGGCCGGGCGCGAGCCGCTCAGGCCCGGGGGCCTTCGGCCCGGGCCCGAGGCGCGCAGCACCGGCAGCACCTGCGACGGGGTGAGCCCGGTCATCTCCCGCATCTGCCGGGTGAAGTGCGCCTGGTCCGCGAAGCCGCCCGCCACCGCCGCCTCGGCGAGCGTGCACCCCTCGCCCAGCGCGTCGGCCGCGCGGGCCAGCCGTAGCCAGATCCGCCAGCGCGCCAGCGGCACCCCCAACTGCCGCCGGGCCAGCGCCCGCAGCCGCTGCGGGGAGAGCCCGACCTGCGCGGCCAGCCCCGGCAGCGCGACCCGGTCGTCCGCGAGCGCCTCCATCGCCGCCCGCAGCCGGGCGTCCACCTCGGCCGACGGCAGCACCCCGGACGGACGGACGTGCTCCTCCGTCAACTCTCGCCACCGGGGGCCACGCGGACGCCGTCGACGTGCTCCGCCCGCAGGCGGTCCGCGAACGCGCAGTGCGGGTCGACGTAGAACACCAGCACCCGGCGGGTCGGCGCCATCCGGTGCCGCACCATCGGCGCCACCACCACCGCCTCACCCCGGTGCCTGACCCCGGCGCCGTCCGCGATCGTCACCTCGCCGCCCGGCGCCGCCACGGCGACCTGGAACGCGGCGTGCCGGTGCGGCGCGCTGTCTGCCAGCGGCCCCCGGTACAGCGCGTAGCCCGGCCCCACGACGAAGCGCGGCTCCGTCAACCGCGCACGCCGGGACCGGCGCCGAGGCGGCCGAGCATCGCCATCACGGTGATCCGCATCTGCTTGTCGTTCGTCACCGCGCAGTGGGCGTCGACGCCCCGCTCGTCCGGTTCCTCGGTCGGGTCGACCAAGCCCAGCCGGATCAGGTCGACGGCGTACTCCCGGCACCGGGAGTAGCTCTCCGCGGCACTCACCGCCTCGACGTGGTCGATGCGGCTCGGATCCCCGGCGCGCAGCAGCGCCGGGGTCGGGACGGGCCCCAGCACCTCCCCGAGCCACTCCGAGACCGTCTCCCGGGAACTGCCGCGCTCCAGCTCCGAAGCGGACGCGGCGGTGAGCGCCAGGTGGACGAGGAGCAGCCCGAACCATCTGGCGACCTCGGCCGGAGGGGTGTCCTCACCCGCCGGCGGCATCACCGCCTGGTACAGCCCGGCCACGTCATCGGCACTCACGGCGGCGATGACGGCCTTGACGGCGCTGCCGAGCGCAGCCTCGTCGGTGCTCACGTCAGTGGTCCTCCCCACAATCGGCAGCCGCCAACTTACCGCCTCCGCCCGGGGATCGGCGCGACCCGGCGATCGTTCACCCCCCGGGCCGGACGCACGTGCGAGGAGCAGCGGAAACCCGGACAGTCCTTCGATGTGCACACCGTCCACGGCTCCGTACCCGAACGGTACGATCTTCACCGAACGCACACCTGTGCGAAGAAGTTCCGTGGAGAAGCAGGTACATGTCCCACCCGTTCGTCATCGTCCCCCTCGTCATCCTCCTCGTCAGGCTGGGCCTCTGGCTCAACAAGCGCCGCAAGGCCTCCAGGGGGCTCGAAGCGGCCGCAGCGGGTCTGGTGCCGCGCGCCGAACTGGTCGAAGTGGGCGACGAACCCACCGACCCGGCGGCGCGGGCGGCGCTGGACGCGGCCAAGGCCGGGGACTGGCGCCCGGCCGCCGCCCACCTCTCGGGCGGCGACGGCGACTGGAGCACCCGCTACTCCCGGATGGGCCCGTTCAGCGGCCTCGCGGCCACCGACGACGGCTGGCTCCGGACCTGGCGCGAGGAGCAGCCGGACAACCCCCAGGCCGCCCAGGTGCACACCGAGGCGCTGGTCAAGCGGGCGTGGCAGATCCGCACCGCGAAGTACGCCTCGCAGGTGACCCGCGAGCAGGCCATGGGCTTCCACCAGGTGCTGCAGGAGGCCGAGGAGATGTCGTACGAGGCGGTCCGGCTCGCCCCGGCCGGGGACCCGAACGCCTGGGTGGCACAGCAGTCGATCGCGATGGGCCAGGGCTGGTCGCACGAGCGCTACCGCGCGCTGTGGGCCGAGATCGTGGCCCGCGAGCCCCACCACATCGGCGCGCACACCTCCGCCCTGCAGTACTGGTGCGAGAAGTGGCTCGGCAGCAACGAGTTGATGCACGAGTTCGCCGACAGGGCGATCGCCGGCGCACCGGCCGGCAGCCTGCTGACAGCACTCAAGCTGCGGGCGTACTGGGAGCAGATCCTGCGCGACAGGTCCGCCTCCTCGCTCTACCGTTCCCCCGCCTACACGGCCGCCGTGGACGCGGCCCTGCTCGACCTGGCGGCCGCCGATCCCGCCCACCCCGGCATCGTCGCGGCGCGCGGCTGGATCGCCCACGCCCTGATCGAGAACGGCCGCCCGGCGCAGGCCCTGGACCTCTTCCGCGGGATGGGCCGGGAGATCGCCGGCCCGTGGCTGTACTACGGGAACCCGGCCGCCGTCTTCGACTCCGCCCGCACCAAGGCCGCCCGCGCCGCAGCCTGACGATCCGTCATCCGACCCGGACGCCGCAGGTTGCCACACGACGGCCCTCCACCCGACGGGCGGAGGGCCGTCGCCGCGTTCCAGTAACCCTCCCGGGATCCGCGCCGCGCCTACCGGCCACCCCGGCCCGGCGGTCAGCCCTCGGCGCCCCGCCGCTCCAACCGGGTCCCCGCCCGCAGCGTGATCGACATCAGGTCGCTGGGGCCGTCGAGTTCGAGCCGGTGCCAGCGGCCGCGCGGGACGACCACGGCGCTCCCGGCCGTCAGCCGCACCGACTCCTCGGCCGCTCCGGGCTCGACCGGCCGGAAGAAGACCCGGGCACCGCCGGCCAGGCAGCACACCGCCTCCTCCGCCTCCGGGTGCATCTCCCAGTGGTCGGCGTGCACATCGGCGTCGGTCTCCACGTGGAACGCCGCGACCTGCCAGGTGCCCTCGGTGCCGGCACCGCCGCCGGCCATCCGCCGTTCGGTGGCCCGCAGTTCGCCGTCGGGGCGGAAGTGCAGCGCCGAGGCGAACAGGTCGACGACGGCGATCGGGGTGGTGGTCATGAGGAGTTCCTTCCAGTCGGAGTTCTTCGTGGCGTTCCACGGCGGCGAGCGGACGCCCCTCGGGCGCACCGGGCCGCCGCCGGGGCAGGACGGTGACGGCGACGACCGCCGCCAGCGCGAACAGCACGGCGCCGGCGGCCAGCCCGAGGGCATACCCGGCGTCCAGGGCGGCCCGGCCGGTGGTCGCGGCGGCGGTCGAGCCGGTAGTCGAGGCAGCGGCCGAGGCGGTGCGGTGGGCGGCGAGGGTGGCCAGGGCCGCCAGCCCGACGCAGCCGCCGAGTTGGCGCGAGCTGCTGAGCAAGCCGGAGGCCGCCCCGGCCTCGCGGGGTGCGACACCGGTGGTCGCGGCGGCGGCGACGGGAGCCAGCACCAGCCCGGTGCCGAGGCTGGTGACCAGGGACGGACCCAGGACGTCGCCGAGGAACCCGCCGTCCGGGCTGATCAGCGCGAACCAGCCCAGCCCGGCGGCGGCCAGTACGGCCCCGGGCACCAGCACCACCCGCGGGCTGCGGTGCGCGGTGATCCGGGTCGCGAACAGCGAGCCCACCACCAGCCCGGCGGAGAACGGCAGGAACGCGGCCCCGGTGGCGGCGGCACCCAGGCCGAGCACCTGCTGGAGGTGGAGCGAGACGAAGTAGAAGGCCGCGAACTGCCCGGCGGCGGCCAGGAACACCAGCACGTTCGCCCCGGCGACCCAGCGGCTGCGCAGCAGTCCGAGCCGCAACAGCGGTGCGGGCGAACGGAGTTCGGTGACCACGAAGGCGACCAGCAGCGCAGCGGCAGCGCCCAGCGTGGCCACGGTGGCCGGCGAGCCCCACCCCAGGCTCTCGGTCCGGACGACGCCGAACACCAGCAGCCCGACTCCCCCGGTGGCCAGCACCGCGCCGAGCACGTCCAGCCGTTCCCGCCGTACGGGCTGCGCCCCGGCCCCGATCCCCCGGGGCAGCAGCGCGAGCGCCGTCGCCACGATCGGCAGGTTGACCAGCATGACCCAGCGCCAGCTGGCGTACTCGGTCAGCACCCCGCCGGCCAGCACGCCCAGCGCGCCCCCGGCGGCGTTGGCGGCGCTCCACACCCCCAGGGCGCGGACCCGCCGGGGGCCCTCGGGGAAGGCGGTGGTCAGCATCGCCAGCGCGGCCGGGGCGGCCGCCGCGGCGCCCACGCCCTGCCCGGCCCGGGCGGCGACCAGCTGCCAGGGGTGCTGGGCCAGCCCGCCCGCGAGCGAGCAGAGCCCGAAGACGGCCAGCCCCAGCACCAGCAACCGCCGCCGCCCGTACAGGTCGCAGGCGCGGCCGCCGAGCAGTAACAGCCCGCCGAAGGTGAGCGCGTAGACGTGGACGACCCAGGAGAGGTCGAGCGGGGCGAAGCCCAGGGCGTCGCGGATCGCGGGCAGCGCGACGTTGACCACCGACATGTCGAGGGCGAAGACGAACTGGGCGACGGTGACCGCCGCGAGCACCAGGCCGGGTCGGCCTCGCGAGTTTCTGTACATGTAAGGAAAGTACCCCCGGAGGCTCTCCGCTGTCGAGCCGCACAGGGCGGGCGAGGCACCGCGGACCCCCCGGACGGGGCATGATGAGGGCATGCAGCAGCCCTCCCCCACCCCCCGCAAGGCCACCGGTCGTCCCCCTCGCATCTCCCGGGAGGAGGTCGTCGAGACGGCCCGCCGGATCGTGGCCGAGGAGGGCGTCGAGCGACTGACCATGCGCCGCCTGGCCACCGACATCGGCAGCACCCCGATGGCGCTCTACCACCACGTGCGCAACAAGGAGGAGTTGCTCGTCCTGCTGCTCGACGACTACGCCGCCCGCACCCTCCACCCGGTCGAGCTCCCGGCCGACCCGCGCGAACGCGTCCTCACCGCGGCCGCCGCGATCCACGACGCGCTCGCCGCCTGCCCCTGGATCGTCGAAGTCCTGGCCGCCGACGACCTGTTCTCCACCCACGCCCTCTGGTTCGTCGAGCAGATCGTCGACGGACTGGTCGACTGCGGCCTGACCCCGGAACGCGCCGCCCAGGGCTACCGCGCGATCTGGTACTACACCGCCGGGGAGATCGTGGTCCGCACCACCGCCGCCAGGCGCCGCACCGCCGACGACCGCCCCACCTACCGCGAGCAGGTCTTCGCCGGCCTCGACCCGGCCGTCCACCCCCGCCTGGCCCAGGTCGCCGGCGACTGGGAGGCCCTCACCGCCCAGGACACCTACCGCGACGGACTGCGCGCCCTGGTCTCCGGCCTCCTCGCCGCAGGCTGAAACGCGGCCGCACGCTGAGACACGGGACCGGCCCCCCCGGCGCAACCCCCCACGGGCCCGTCCCGGGCCGGGGGTGAGGGCCCCGCA
>NZ_JBHWIV010000159.1:0-6596 GCF_042731675.1 Kitasatospora sp. NPDC059827
GCCTTGGGGGCCGGGGGCGCGGCGGGCGCGGCGGCGAGCGGGGCGGCGGCCGGGGCCGGAGCGGCGGGCGCAGCCGGCGCAGCAGCAGCGGCGGTCGCGGGGGCAGCGGCAGGGGTCGGCGTGGGGCCGGCCTGGGTCGCGGCCTGGGTCACTGGGGTCACCTCGGTACCGGGCTTGTAGTCGGCGAAAAAGTCCCACCAGGCTCGGTCTACCGAGTTCGGGTCCTGGAGGTACTGCTGGTAGATCTCATCGACGAGCCACTCATTGGGGCCGAAGCCAGTGGAGCTTGCCGAGCTGTTGGGGGTTTCAGGGGACTGTGGCGACACGGCGGCAACCGCCCTCTTCCGCTTCCTTTTGGGATGTTTGGACAGCGGGGATTAAGGCTACGCCCCTGACCAGTGATCGCGCAGTCCCCGGGCCCCAGGCGTCGCCCAGATCACAGTCCTGACCTGCAGATTGGCTGAAAAAGTGCGTTAGAAAGCCGTATCTGCGGGGAACCGATCGGGCCCGATCACCCCATAAATCGGGGTGAAAGCGGACAAAAGCCTAGGTTCATCCGTCGACGATCTTCGTATGCGTCTGTGTCGGATCTGTGACAAATGTCCCGACCGCCTCAGGACTGCCCGGGCAGCCGGACCTCGATCCGGCAGCCGCTCGGCGACTCGGCGACGGCGATCCGTCCGCCGTGCAGGTCCACCGCCCAGCGGGCGATCGCCAGGCCCAGCCCGGTGCCGCCGTCCGAGCCCGGCCCGGAGGCCGTCGCGGTGCCGCTGCGGCTGAACCGCTCGAAGACCCGGCCGCGGTCCGCCGGCGGGATGCCGGGGCCCTCGTCCTGGACCTCCAGCAGCAGGCCGCCGTCCTCGCCGTCGGGCCGGGCGCGCACCGTCACGGTGCCGCCGGGCGGGGAGTGCTTGCAGGCGTTGTCGACCAGGTTGGCGACCACCTGGTGGAGGCGTTCCGGGTCCGCCACGGCCGTCAGGCCGACCGGGCTGACCTCCAGGGCGAGCCGGACGTCACCGCGCCGGGAGAAGGCCCCGCCGGCCGTCGCGCCGTCCACGGTGACCCCGCGCAGCACGCCGTCCAGGAACTCGCGCACCTCGAACGGACGGGCGTCCAGGTCGACCACGCCGTCGTCGATCTTGGAGAGGTCCAGCAGGTGGGTGACCAGGCGGCCGAGCCGCTCGGTCTGCTCCAGGGCGGCCCCCAGGGTCGCCGGGTTGGGCTGGACGACGCCGTCCACCACGTTCTCCAGCACGGCGCGCAGCGCGGCGATCGGCGTGCGCAGCTCGTGCGAGACGTTGGCGACCAGTTCGCGGCGGTGCCGGTCGGCGGCCTGGAGGTCGGCGGCCATGCCGTTGAAGGCGGCGGCCAGCTCGCCGATCTCGTCGCGCGAGTTCACCTCGACCCGGCGGCTGTAGTCGCCGGAGGCCATCGCGCGGGCGGCGTCCGTCATCTCGCGCAGCGGGGCGGTGAGCCCGTGCGCGAGGAACTGCATGAACAGCAGCGAGGCGATCATGGAGAAGACCATGATGATCCGGATCTGGGTCTCGGACCGGATCGCCACGACCACCATCCCGGTGGCCAGGAACACGGAGACGATCACCAGCAGGGCGAGCTTGCCCTTGATGGAGCGGACCGGGTCGAGCGGACGGATGTCGGCCCAGACCCGGCTGGCCGCACGGGCGGCCAGGGTCTGCGGGCGCGCGCCGTCGGCGTCCCCGTTGCGTTGCTGTGGAAAGGTCATTGCTCCCCTGTGATCCCCGCGTGTTGTCACGGCGGTGCCGGGACACGGGCCCCCCGGTGGCCCGTCGCCCGAAGCCCCCGTCAGGAGAGCGGGGCCTCCAGCGCGTATCCGACGCCGTGGACGGTGCGGATCCAGCTGGCGCCGATCTTGCGGCGCAGCGCCTTCACGTGGCTGTCCACGGTCCGGGTGCCGGACGCGTCGGTCCAGTCCCAGACCTCGGCCAGCAGCTGCTCGCGGGTGAGCACCGCGCGCGGCTGGGCGGCCAGGCAGGCCAGCAGGTCGAACTCGGTCGGCGTCAGGTGGACGTCGCCCGAGGCGAGTCGGACCCGGCGCTGCACGTGGTCGATCTCCAGTTCGCCGAAGCGCAGGCTGCCGAGCGCGGGCGTGCGGGCCGCCTGCTGGGCGCGCTCGACGCGGCGCAGCAGTACGTTGACCCGGGCGGCCAGTTCGCGCATGGAGAACGGCTTGGTCATGTAGTCGTCGGCACCGACGCCGAGGCCGACCAGCAGGTCCGTCTCGTCGTCGCGGGCGGTCAGCATCAGTACCGGCACCGGGCGTTGGGCCTGGATCCGGCGGCACACCTCCAGCCCGTCGAAGCCGGGCAGCATGATGTCCAGGACCACCAGGTCCGGCTGCCAGGTGTGGAAGCCGTCCACCGCGCCGGGGCCGTCGTGGGCCACGGCGACCTTGAACCCCTCGGCGCCCAGTCGCGCCGCGATCGACTCGGCGATCGTGGGTTCGTCCTCCACCACCAGCACTCTGCGCTGGCTGCTCACAGTGCCGCCGGTGTTGGGGTTGTCCTGCTGAATTTCTGTCACGGTCACGCCACCGCCCCCAGGGCTGCGGGCCGGCCACCTGTGGGGATGGCGGGGCTCCGCTCGTAGTCTTGTTCCGTCGTGGACTGTGCCGGGTCCGCCGTCCCGTTCGTGCACCGGGGAGTGGAGGACGGATGGTCTTCCGCCCACTCCTCCCACGCACTTCGCAGCGTACGGACAGCGGATGCCTCCCGGCAGGCGGACCGGACGTTTCCGGCCCGCTGGGCCGGCTGTCCGGCCGCCCTCGGGCCCACCGAAGGAGTGGGCACGGGCCGATACCTTACCCGGCGAATTTTCACTGCGTAACGGTACGTATGCAGTCCAGTTGACGCCAAGTCGCCGGTCAGAGGCCCTACTGACGCGTTAATCGGGAGAAGGTCTGGACCAATGTCGGGAATCCGGCCGGTCCCGTCGTCGACGGTCTTCACGGGCTTTTCTCAGGTGCCTCTCAGAACCTCGACGTAGCGTGGCCGCGACAACGCCCCGCAGGGCGGAATCCGGCCTCCGCGCCGGGGCGTCGGGCGCCCTCCGGGCGCCGTGCGGCTGCGGGTGTGGGAGCGGAGGCGTCATGGCTGGACTGCGGTGGGGTGCCGGCGGGCGCGCGCCTTCGGGGGCGCCGTACGGAATGCTCCCGGGCCGGCTGCGCGGCGGTCCCGTCGAATGGCTGCTGGAACGCGTGCCGACACCTCGGCGGACCCCGTTCACGATCGGATATCTCGCGGTCGTCGGCGTCACCTCGACCTTCGCGGGGATCGCCGATCCGGAACTCGTCCAGCGTTTGCAGGAAGCTTCCAGTTCGGACGGCCACAACCTGCTCCAGCACCCGCTGCGCGCCCTGTTGCTGAGTGGTTTCTGGGTGGCCGGGGGATCGTGGCTGCCCTACCTGTGGGGTTTCGCCTTCACCCTGGCCCCGCTGGAGCGCCGGGTCGGCCCGGCCCGGGCGGCGGCGGTGTTCGCCGCCGGGCACGTGGCGGCCACCCTGCTCTCCCAGGGCGTGGTGATCACCGCGGTGGAGACCGGGCGACTGGCCCCGGCGGCGATGGACCAGCTGGACATCGGCGTCAGCTACGGCGTGCTCGCCTGCCTGGGCGCGGCCGCCGGGGCGCTGCCGCCGCGCGCGCGGGCGGTGGCGCTGGCCGGCGTCGGGCTGATGCTCGCCCAGCAGATCGCCACCCAGAAGGACCTGGTCACGGCGGTGGGGCACCCGGCCGCGCTGCTCACCGGGATGGCGCTGTGGCGCTGGCTGGGCCGGATCGAGCGGCGCCCGCCCGGGCCGCGGCTGCGCCCGGCCCGGGTGCGGGCGGTCGGCTCCGCCGCTTCCCCGTCCGCCTCCTCGGTGCTCTCCTCCGTGCTCTCCTCGGTCGTCCCCCCGGCCGCCGCGGCGGTGCGGGCCGGGCGTCGGCCGTCCACCGCGCGCTGACGCCGGGGCCCTCTTGGGCCGTTCTTTCCGCTCCCTTTTGACGGGGCCTCCCCCCGGCCGTTCCGGCGACGGCCCTGTTCGCTCGCAGCGAACAAGGTGCGGGGAACAACCGGCGCCCGCGAATCCTTAGTCAGGTCGACTCAAGTTCACTGACCGGGGAGAGATCATGGCATCGACGTCCACACCGCTCACCCTGCCCGTGCTGCCCCTCGACGACGAGGTCGTGCTCCCGGGCATGGTCGTCCCGCTGGACCTCAAGGACACCGAGGTGCGCGCCGCGGTCGAGGCCGCCCGTGCCGCGGCCACCGGCTCCGGCAAGCCCCAGGTCCTGCTGGTCCCGCGGGTGGACGGCTCGTACGCGGCGGCCGGCACGCTGGCCACCGTGGAGCAGGTCGGCCGGCTCGCGGACGGCGACCCGGCGGCGCTGGTGCGCGCCGTGCGCCGGGTCCGGATCGGGGTCGGCACCACCGGCCCCGGCGCCGCCCTCTGGGTGGAGACCACACCGTTCAAGGAGTCCTCGGTCGGCACGCCGGTGGCCGGGCGGGCCGCCGAGCTGGTCAAGGAGTACAAGGCGCTGTCCACCCAGTGGCTGCGCAAGCGCGGCGCCTGGCAGATCGTCGACCGGGTGGCGCAGATCGAGGGCGTCGGCGAGCTCGCCGACAACATCGGCTACGCGCCCTTCGCCACCGCCGAGCAGAAGCTCAAGGTGCTGCTGGAGGCCGACCAGGTCGCCCGCCTGGAGTACGCGCTCACCCTGCTGCGCGACCACCTCGCCGAGGAGGAGGTCAACGACACCATCCGCAAGGACGTCGAGGAAGGCGTGGCCAAGCAGCAGAAGGAGTTCCTGCTCCGCCGCCAGCTGGAGGCCGTCCGCAAGGAGCTGGCCGAGCTGAACGGCGACCCGGCCGACGAGGAGGGCGACTACCGCGCCCGGGTCGAGGCCGCCGACCTGCCCGAGAAGGTCCGCGAGGCCGCGCTCAAGGAGGTCGACAAGCTGGAGCGCTCCTCCGACCAGTCGCCCGAGGGCTCCTGGATCCGCACCTGGCTGGACACCGTCCTGGAGCTGCCCTGGAACGAGCGCACCGAGGACGCGTACGACATCGCCGGCGCCCGCGCCGTGCTCGACGCCGACCACGCCGGCCTCGGCGAGGTCAAGGAGCGGATCGTCGAGTACCTGGCCGTCCGCAAGCGCCGGGCCGACCAGGGGCTCGGCCAGATCGGCGGCCGCCGAGGAGGCGCGGTGCTCGCCCTGGTCGGGCCGCCCGGCGTCGGCAAGACCTCGCTCGGCGAGAGCGTGGCCCGCGCCATGGGCCGCAACTTCGTCCGGGTCGCGCTCGGCGGCGTCCGGGACGAGGCGGAGATCCGCGGCCACCGGCGCACCTACGTCGGCGCCCTGCCCGGCCGGCTGGTGCGGGCGATCAAGGAGGCCGGATCGATGAACCCGGTCGTCCTGCTCGACGAGATCGACAAGGTCGGCTCCGACTACCGGGGCGACCCGTCCGCCGCCCTGCTGGAGGTGCTGGACCCGGCCCAGAACCACACCTTCCGCGACCACTACCTGGAGGTCGAACTCGACCTCTCCGACGTGGTCTTCCTCGCCACCGCCAACGTGCTGGAGGCCATCCCCGAGCCGCTGCTCGACCGGATGGAGCTGGTCCGCCTGGACGGCTACACCGAGGACGAGAAGGTCGTCATCGCCCGCGACCACCTGCTCCCGCGCCAGCTGGAGAAGGCCGGCCTGGCCGACGGACAGGTCGCCGTGGACGAGGAGGCGCTGCGCCGGCTCGCCGGGGAGTACACCCGGGAGGCGGGCGTGCGCACCCTGGAGCGCTCGATCGCCCGGGTGCTGCGCAAGATCGCCGCACAGGCCGAGCTCGGTGAGCGCGAGCTGCCCGCCGCGGTCGGCGCGGCGGACCTGCCCGCCCTGATCGGCCGCCCGCACCACGTGCCGGAGGCCGCCCAGGCACCCGCCGAGCGGCGCACCGCCGTCCCCGGGGTGGCCACCGGCCTCGCCGTCACCGGCGCCGGCGGCGACGTCCTCTACATCGAGGCCTCGCTGGCCGACGCCGAGACGGGCGGCACCGGGCTGACCCTGACCGGGCAGCTGGGCGACGTGATGAAGGAGTCCGCGCACATCGCGCTCTCCTACCTCCGCTCGCGCGGCGCCGAGCTGGAACTGCCGGTCACCTCGCTGCGCGACCGCGGCGTGCACCTGCACGTCCCGGCCGGGGCCGTCCCCAAGGACGGGCCGAGCGCCGGCATCACCATGACCACGGCGCTGGCCTCGCTGCTCTCCGGCCGCAAGGTGCGCACCGACGTGGCGATGACGGGCGAGGTGTCGCTGACCGGGCGGGTGCTGCCGATCGGCGGGGTGAAGCAGAAGCTGCTCGCCGCCGACCGGGCCGGCGTTACCACGGTGATCATCCCCAAGCGCAACGAGGCCGACCTGGACGACGTCCCGGCCGAGGTGCTGGAGCGGCTCACCGTCCACCCGGTGGCCGACGTGCGCGAGGTGCTGGCGCTGGCCCTGGAGCCGGCCGGGGTGCTGGTCGCCGCAGCCTGAGGCGGTCGGGGGGGGCCGGGGGGGGGGGGCCCCCCGCCCGCCCCCCCCCCCGGC
>NZ_JBHWIV010000160.1:0-6463 GCF_042731675.1 Kitasatospora sp. NPDC059827
GCGGGCGCGGCCCCCCCCCCCCCCCCCGGGGGGGCGCCGGGGGGGGGGCGCCCCCGGCCGCCCGGCCCCCCCGGCCCCCCCCCCCGCCTCCCGCAGCCGTCCGGCGCCGATCAGTTCCGCCACCAGGGCGATGTCCCGCTCCATCCCGCGGTCCCGGTCCAGCACCGGCGACACGGCGCGCACCGACGCGTGCACGGCCGCGGTCGGGCCGCTGAGCCGCTCGGGGCCGCGCAGGTCGGCGGCCTGGCAGAGCGCCAGCAGGTGGATCGCGGCCACCTCGCGCACCAGCTCGACGACCGTCCGGGCGTCCCGGGCGGCGATGGTGCCCATGCTGACCTTGTCCTGGTTGTGGGCCTCGGTGGAGCGGGAGAACGAGGTCGCGGGCATGGTCAGCTTGAGCGCCTCGGCGACCAGCGAGGAGGCCGCCAGCTGCAGGGACTTGAAGCCGTGGTGCAGGCCCGCCTCCCAACTGTCGTCCGGGAAGCGCGGGATGAGGTTGGCGGTGAGTCCGTTGTTGTACTTCTCGTCCACCACCAGCTGCAACTGCCGTTCCAGCAGGTCGCCCACGCTGGCGACGGCGGTCTTGAGCGAGTCCATCGCCTGGCCGATGTGCCCGCCGTAGAAGTTGCCGCCGTTGACGACCACGCCCGCGTCGGCGTCGAACAGCGGGTTGTCGTTGGAGGAGTTGATCTCCACGTGGGTCCAGTCGGCGGCGAACGCGAGGGTGTCCCGCAGCACGCCGTTGACGTGCGGGGCGCAGCGGATCGAGTACCGGTCCTGGACGGCCTCGGCCAGCCGCCGGTAGCCCGTCCCGTCGGGCATCGGGTCGGCCGGGCCGCCGTCCTGGTCGCCCTCGTACGGGCCGTCGCCGAGCCGGCCGAGCAGCCGGCGCACCGTCCGGGCGGAGTCGGCGGTGCCCGGGTGCGGCTTGTGGTCGAAGACGAACGGGTCGAAATGGCGCGGGTTGCCGTTCAGGACCTGGGAGGCGAGCGCGGTGCACAGATCGGCGGCGAAGGCCAGTTCGGTCGCGTCGCGCAGGGCCAGGACGGCGAAGCCGGCCATGAAGGAGGTGCCGTTGACCAGCGCCAGCCCCTCCTTGGAGGCCAGCACCACCGGCTCCAGGCCCTCCTCGGCGAGGGCCTCGGCGGCGGGCCGGGCCTCGCCCCGGTGCAGCACCGTGCCGTGGCCGGTGAGCATCGCCCCGAGGTAGCTGAGCGGGACGAGGTCGCCGCTGGCGCCCACCGAGCCGCGCTCCGGCACCACCGGCAGGATGTCCTGCTCCAGGCAGTCCAGCAGCAGTTGGACGACCTCCGGGCGGATGCCGGAGTTGCCGCGCGCCAGGCAGTTCGCCCGGGCGATCACCGTCGCCCGCACCACCTCGGGCGAAGCCGCCGGTCCCAGGCCGCAGTTGAAGCCGCGGATCAGGTTGGCCTGGAGCGCCTCGACCTTGCGCGGCGAGATCTGCCGGGTGTTGCTGTCGCCGAAGCCGGAGGTGACGCCGTACACCCGCTGCCCGGAGTCGACGATCGCGTTCTTGAGGTCGACCGACCGCTTCATCCGGTGCACCGCGCCGTCCGACAGCGCCACCCGCCACGCCTTCGGGCGACGGGCGGCCGCGGCGGTCTCCTTGACGGTGAGCGAGCGGCCGTCGAGCAGCAGGTCCGCTCTGGGGGCACGGGACGTGGCCGGACGGTCCTGGACCCACTGCGAACGCTGCGTGCTGTCGGACGACAACTCAACTCTCCTGTCTGCGGGCGACCCGGGGCACCCGCCACGGCCGAGGGCGGAACGGGGCGGAACGGGGTGGGCCGGGGGTCCGAGGGCGGGTCCGCGCGCGACTGCGGCCGACCGGAACCTCGACTCCCCCCTGTTGACCTCCTATCACCCTACGTCACCACGATCGGCCCGCCGCACCACGACGTGTCCCCTTCCGGGGGAAGCCGCCGCCGCTCACACGGTGCGCAGATGGAGGTCCGACCCGGCCGTCCCGGGGGCCTCCACGCCGGGGTTGAGCCGCATCGCCCGGTCGTAGTCGCCGCCGGTCAGGGTGCGGTACGGCACCGGCGCGTCGGTGAACAGCCGGTCGAGGCGCTCGCCGTACGCGCGGGTGGCGGCGGCGAAGCGGTCGGCGGGCAGTCCCACCGTCTCGTGGACGGCGAAGGGCTCCAGCGGCGCCATCCCGGTGAACCAGAACAGGCCGTGCTGGAGCGGGTACAGCACGTCGGCGAGCCGCCCGTGGATGCCCCGGTCGGAGAACGCCGTCCCGGGGGCGCCGACGGTGGTGGCCAGCAGCGCCCGACGGCCCGCCAGGGCGCCCTCGCTGTACGGCGGCGGGACGGCCGGGCCGTGGGCGAACCCGAAGGTGAAGACCCGGTCGATCCAGCCCTTGAGGATCGCGGGCACGGAGAACCACCAGAGCGGGAACTGCAGGACCACCGCGTCCGCCCACAGCAGCTTCTCCTGCTCCGCCGCGATGTCGGGGGCCAGCCGGCCGGTCCTGGTGGCCTCGCCCTGGGCCGGCAGGATCTCCAGCCGGCGGTCGGCGGGGTGGTCCGGGAAGTCGTCGGCGTCCAGGGCGGCGCGCCACTTCATCGCGTACAGGTCGGACACCCGGACGTGGTGGCCGGCCGCGCGCAGGTGGTCGACGGCGAAGGAGGCGAGGGCCGCGGTGAGCGAGCCGGGCTCCGGGTGGGCGGTGACCAGGAGGACCTTGCGCGGCTCGCCGGGCGCGTGCTCCGGGGTGGCGGTCGTCGCGGTGCTGTTGATGGCGGTGCTGTCGATGGCGGTGGTGGTCACGGCGGTGGTGGTCATGGGGAGAGCCTCGCCCGGGTGCCGCGCCGCAGCCAGAGCCCCCTGCGTCCGGAGGATTCGCGGTCCTGGTACTGCCAGGACCACCCAGAGCCGGGGGAAGCGCCCGCCCTGGGCGGCGAGCACCGATACTTGAGGGCATGCACAGTGTGGAGACCAAAGCGCTCGGCGAGTTCCTGAAGGCCCGTCGGGCCCGGGTCGCGCCGGAACGCCTCGGCATCGCGGGCGGCGGGCGGCGCCGGGTCCGCGGGCTGCGGCGCGAGGAGTTGGCGCAACTCGCGGGTATCAGCGTCGACTACTACGTCCGGCTGGAGCAGGGCCGGGCCACCCAGCCCTCCACCGAGGTGCTCGACGCCCTCGCCCGGGCACTGGACCTCGCCCCGGCCGAGCACCGGCACCTGACCACCCTGGTCTGCGGCCGGGGCGACGCCGCCCCCGCGGCCCGGGTCAGCCCGCTGCTGCGCCGCACCCTGGACGCGCTCGCCCTCGCCCACTCCCCCGCCTTCGCCACCGACCACCGCCTGGACGTGGTCGCCGCCAACCCGCTCGGCGCCGAACTGATCGGCGGCGTGGGCGAGTCGGGGCGCCGCGACCGGAACCAGGCCCGCTACCTCTTCCTCGACCCGGCCGCCCGCGGCGTCCACCCCGACTGGCCGGCCCGGGCGGCCGAGGCGGTCGGCCAGCTGAGGGTCGCCGCCGGCCGCTACCCCGGCGACCTCGACCTGAGCGCCCTGATCGACGAACTCACCGGCCTCAGCGCGGAGTTCCGGAGGATCTGGGCCTCCGGCGAGGTCGTGATGTGCGCTCCCGGCCGCAAGCGGCTGCACCACCCGGAGACCGGGGTGCTCACCCTGGACTTCGAGGTGCTCCACATCCCGGCCGCACCGGGCGAGACCGGCCTGGTGGTCCACGTCTTCGGCGCCGGGCCCGGCAGCCCCGAGGCCGAGGCCCTCACCCGGCTCGCCGCCACGCCGGGCCGCTGAGGGACCGCCAAGGCGCCAAGCCCCCGAGGCACTGACACCCCGAGGCACTGAGACCCGAGGCCCCGAGGCCCCGAGGCACCGAGGCACCGGGCGGCCACCGCACCGACTTCCGGTGTCGCGATGCGCACCCGTTCGCAACACTCCTTCGCATACGCTCCGTAATCGCGCCGTTCCGTGCTGTCATGGCTCTGCAAACTCCCCGACACCCATCGCGCTCCGCGCGGGAAGGCAGACCCATGGGCAGACCCAGATTCACGACCGCGGCGACGACCGTCCTCCTGACGGCTTCGGCACTGCTCGCCACCGCGGGCGGCCAGGCCCACGCCGAGGCCGGCCAGGACAACATCACCATGCTCAAGCAGGAGAAGTCCCAGTGGTGCTGGGTCGCCTCCGGCCTGACCATCGCCAAGTTCCAGGGCCTCGGCAGCACCCAGGCGGACTTCTGCACCCGGGCGCAGCCCTACTACGGCTGCAACAACCAGCCGGCCACGCTCGACGACATGGCCCGTGGCTGGAGCAGCCTCGGGATGACCCGCACCGGCACGGGCCTGACCCGCGCAGCCGCGTTCAACGAGGTGTACACCGACGTCAAGGCGGCCCGGCCGGTCGCCGCCCGGATCGGCTGGACCTCCGGCGGCGGCCACATGAACGTGGTCTACGGCTTCGACACCTCGAAGAACACCGTCGCGGTCGCCGACCCGTGGCCGGACACCGCCACCTACACCTGGTGGAACTACGCCGACTACGTCAGCAACAGCTCGTTCAAATGGACCCATTCCCGGATCGGCATCTCCAGGTGAGGCGGACGGCCATGCACAGCACCACGACACCCGCCGGGCCGGCGAGCACCCGCCGCATCCGCCTGGCCGCCCTGCTGGCGGCCGGCGCCTGCGCGCTGCTGCCGCTCGCCGGGCCCGTCCACGCGGCCCCGGCCAAGGACCCGCTCCCGGCGGACATCCCGGACTACACGGCCGCCCTGGAACTGGTGAAGTCCGCCGACGTCCGCGACGCCGTCTGCCGCTTCCTCAGTGCCCCACTGCCCCGGAAGGACGCGCCCCCGGCGGCACAGACGATCCCGGACCAGGCCGAGCCGTGCGCGGGCCTGCCGGCCTTCACCGTCAACGATCCGCTGGCCCTGAACGAGCTCACCCCCGGGTTCGTCGCCGGGACGGCCCTGCCGCTCGCCTCCCAGGCGATCCGGCTGAGCTACCTGGTCTCTGCCCTGAACACCACGGTCAACGGGCGCAACGCCACCGTCCTGCTCGCCCCCACCGAGGGCGGGGGCTGGCACCTGGCCGGCGTGCGCGACGGCAACAGCGACGCCACGTACGCCGGAAGGGCCACGCCCGGGACGCTGGTGTTCAGCGAGCCGCAGATCCGCGGCTGGTACCAGCTGCGGCTCACCACGGTGGAGCCGCTCAACGACCAGGCGCGGCTGGGGCTGGACGGCCGACCCTCGGCCTCGCTGAGCGAGTACCAGAAGCTGGTCAAGGCCCGCTACGCCGACAAGCTGCCCGGCTCGGAGTACGCCGCCGCCGGGATGTCCAGCGGCTACGGCACCGCGGCGCGGACGGCGGCGGCCCCGTCCTCGACGCCCGTCGTGATCGGCGGCGCGGCCGCGGCGCTGGCGCTGGCGGGCGGCGTCCTCGCGTTCCGCCGCCGTCGCAGCAGCACCCGCTGACCCACGGGCTCCTCGCCCCGCCGGTCCGACCCCCTCCGGGGCCGGACCGGCGGGGCGTCGGCATGTCGGCGCCGGGGGCGCGGGTCCGCAGCGGTCCTGCCCCTGCCGTTTCCAGGGCGACTGGGCTACCTTTACCGACAGAGTGTCGGGAAGTCATGAACTTAGGTTAGGCTAACCAAAATTAGCGGGGCTTCCGCCCCGGCCGCATCCGATCCCTGGAGGCCGCATGCCCACGCCCGAGCCCGTCCCCTTCTCCACCGTGCTCCGCACCGCCAGCAGCGAGGAGCACGAGGCCGCGGAGCACTCCTCGTTCATGAGCCGCCTGCTGGGCGGGCAGCTCGGGATCGACGCCTACGCCGAGCTCACCGGCCAGCTCTGGTTCGTCTACCGGGCGCTGGAGGAGCGGGCCGAGCAGCTCGCGGAACACCCGCTGACGGGCCCGTTCATCGACCCGGCGCTGCTGCGCACCGCCGCCATCGAGCGCGACCTGGCCCACCTGCGCGGGCCCGACTGGCGCACCGGACTCGCGCCGCTGCCCGCCACCGCCGCGTACGTGGCGCGGATCGAGGAGCTGGCCGCCGAGTGGCCGGCCGGCTACCTCGGCCACCACTACACCCGCTACCTGGGCGACCTGTCGGGCGGCCAGATCATCCGGGGCCTGGCCGAGAAGGCCTGGGGCTTCGAGCGCAAGGGCGACGGCGTGCGGTTCTACGTCTTCGAGGACGTCACCAACCCGGCCGCCTTCAAGCGCGACTACCGGGCCAAGCTGGACGCGGCGGGCGCGGCGATGGACGAGGTGGAGCGGCGCCGGGTGGTCGAGGAGTGCAAGCGGGCCTTCGTGCTCAACGGGGCGGTCTTCCACGACCTCGACGGCCGCTACCCGTTGAGCGCCTGACCGTCCGGAGCTGCGTCCGGAGCCGGGCTGCCCGGGCCTCGACCGCCCGGGCGGCCCGGGCACCCGCCGCGATCGCACCGGCCCCCGCGAGTACCC
>NZ_JBHWIV010000161.1:0-6404 GCF_042731675.1 Kitasatospora sp. NPDC059827
CGCCCGGAGCCTGCCCGTTGCCTGTCCGGGGTCCGCCCCGGGGCGGGTGTTGCCCGGCGGTGTTACTCGACGACCAGCTCGACCGGGATGTTGCCCCGGGTGGCGCGGGAGTACGGGCAGACCTCGTGCGCCTGCTTGACCAGCAGCTCGCCGCCCTCGCCCGCGAGCGCCTCGGGCAGCTCGACGCGCAGCACGACGGCCAGGCCGAAGCCCGCGCCGTCCTTGCCGATGGACACCTCGGCGGTCACCGAGACCTCGCTGGTGTCCACCCGGGCCTGGCGGCCGACCAGGCCGAGGGCGCTGGCGAAGCAGGCGGCGTAACCGGCGGCGAACAGCTGCTCGGGGTTGGTGCCCTGGCCGCTGCCGCCGAGTGCGGGCGGCATCGCCAGGGCGAGGTCCAGCTGGCCGTCCGAGCTGACGGCGCGGCCCTCGCGGCCGTTGGCGGTGGCGGCGGCGGTGTAGAGCGCGTCCATGGTGGGTCCCTTCGTGGTGCGCGGTCCGCGGTGCGTCGCGGTGCGCGGGGGCGGGCGGAGTCGTCCTGTTCCGGCGGCCGTCCGGTCCTCCGTGGAGGTCCGGCTGCCGACTGCTCCATAAGTAGAGCACGCAATTCAGTTGTGCACAACTAGATGGCGCGACTGCGATCGGTACCATGGGGTCATGACCACGCTCCCCGGCATGGCGGACGAGGAACTGCTCCGCCTCGACCAGCAGATCTGCTTCTCGCTCAACGCCGCCTCCCGCGCCTTCGGCGGCGTCTACCGGGTCCTGCTCCGGGACCTCGGGCTCACCTACCCGCAGTACCTGGTCATGCTGGTGCTCTGGGAGGACGGCGAGCTGCCCGTCAAGCGGATCGGTGAGCGCCTGCGGCTCGACTCCGGCACCCTCTCCCCGCTGCTCAAGCGCTTGGAGGCGGCCGGACTGGTGCGCCGCGAGCGTAGCCCGGAGGACGAGCGGTCGGTGACCGTCAGCCTCACCGCCGAGGGGGCGGCGCTGCGCGAGCGGGCCGGGCAGGTGCCGCGCCGACTGCTCACGGCGACCGGGCTGCCGGTCGAGGACCTGGCCGCGCTGCGGGTGCTGCTGGAGCGGGTGACCGTCGCGCTGGACTCGGCGGACGTGCAGCCGGCCCCGTAGGGCGGTTGTCGGGAGGGCGGGTCGCCGGGGCTTGTCAAGCCGCCATCCGAACGAGTGTGATCTGGGTCACTCCGGGGTGGTCGGGCGCCCGTTCGCGCCCACGAACGGGCAGGTCAGCGGCCTGGTTCGAAAGTGAACAGAATTGTTCCCAAATGTCCGCCCGATCCGGTCGACAACCCGCACCTCCCGGACGGTTACACCACGAGCCCCGAAACGGGCCGTCGGCGTGCCAACCGGTGGGCCGGCCAGTTGACCCAGGAGAAGGGGGCGCGTGTGAACACTCCCGGGCCGGGGGAGGAGCGGGGCCTTCGGGCGGACCCGCTCGACGACCTGCCGAACGACTTCGAGGCGTTCTTCACCCGCGAGAACACCGGCTACCTCCGCTACGCCCGGCAGCGCCTGCGCCACCGCGAGGACGCCCAGGACGCCGTGCAGAACGCCGGCACCACGCTCTACCGGAACTGGCGCCGGGCCCTGGCCAGCGCGGACCCGCAGGCCTTCGCCTTCAAGATCGTCAAGGACGCGGTGGTCGACGTCCTGCGCGAACGCGGCCGGGCCGAGCGCAAGCGGCTCCGGGTGATCGCCCAGCGCCGCCCCGACACCAGCCAGGACGAACTGGAGGAGCTCGCCGAACTGGACGCCCTGGACTGGGCGATGGACGCCCTCGCGCGCGCCGCGCCCGTCCAGGCCGACGTGGTCCGGCTGCGCCAGGCGGGCACCTCCTACCCCGACATCGGCCGGGCGCTCGGCATCGCCCACACCACCGCCCGCACCTACTACAGCCTCGGGCGGCGCCACCTGGAGTACCTGCTGGAACACCCGGACGACGGGCAGGCGACATGAGGGTCACCGAGCTGCTGCGCGCGCACGCCGCCGAGCTGGACGAGGAGTTCCGCGACCACGACCCGGTGGCCTTCACCCGCCGGCTGGCCGAACGGCTGGCCGCCGCCCGCCGGGCCGCCCCGCCCGGCCGCGAGCGCCCCGCCCGGCCTCCCGCCGTCGCCCGGCCGCCGCACGCCGGGGCCGCCGGGGACCACCTCCGGTCGGGCGGGCGGGCCGAACTGCGGCGGGACCTGCGCCACCTGTGCGCGGGGGTGGCGGGCGCGGTCGAGCCCGGTGAACTGGCCCTGGACCTCGAACTCGCCGAGAAGGCCGCCTTCCGCACCCTCGGCTGCCTGCTCTACGGCATGGGCCGCACGGCGGACGGGGTCTTCTGGTGGCGGATCGCCGCCCAGTACGGCGACCAGCTGGCCGTCCACTGCCTGGCCGTCCACTATGCCGCCGAGGGCGAACGGGGCGACGCGGCGCGCTGGGCCGCCGAGGCCGAGGACCTCAGCGACCCGGGGCGGCTGCCCGAACTCGCCCCGGCGGTGCGGCCGGGCTGCGCCGCCGAGCTCACCCGTCTGCTGGCGGAGCGGTACGACGGGGAGATCCTGCTGACCCTGCGGGACACCGTGGCGGCGCCGCCGACGGCGCCCGGGGCGGGAGCGGGGGCGGCGGCCGGGCCGCTGGGCGCCCACCCGGTGCGCGGGCGGGGGGCGACGCGGATCCGCTGAGGGGTGCGGTGTCGCCGGGCGTGCGGTGTAAGGCGCTGGGGCGGCCGGGCGTGCGGAAGCGGCCGGGGGCCGCCGCACCGGTGTGGTGCGACGGCCCCCGGCCGTTCCGGCGCGTTGCCGGTCGAGTACCCGTCAGTCGGTGCCGGACTCGATCGCCGCGTGGTCCAGCGCGGTGGACTCCGCCTCGTCGCCGGTGCCCGCCGCGATCGGCGCCGCGCCGCCCGGGGTGAGCTCGCCGATCAGGCCGGTCCACGGCGCCAGCTGGCCGTGACCCGCGTACTGCTCCAGCTTGCTGCGGGAGTCGGCGATGTCCAGGTTGCGCATGGTCAGCTGGCCGATCCGGTCGTCCGGGACGAAGGCGGCGTCGACGCTGCGCTCCATCGACAGCTTCTCCGGGTGGTAGCTGAAGTTCGGGCCCTGGGTGTCGATCACCGAGTAGTCCTGGCCGCGCCGCAGCCGCAGCGTGACGCTGCCGGTGACGGCCTGGCCGACCCACTTCTGCAGGCTGTCGCGCAGCATCAGCGCCTGCGGGTCGAACCAGCGGCCCTCGTACATCAGGCGGCCGAGGCGCCGGCCCTGGGTGTGGTAGGTGGCGAGGGTGTCCTCGTTGTGGATCGCGTTCAGCAGCCGCTCGTAGGCGATGTGCAGCAGCGCCATGCCCGGGGCCTCGTAGATGCCGCGGCTCTTGGCCTCGATGATCCGGTTCTCGATCTGGTCCGACATGCCCAGACCGTGCCGTCCGCCGATCCGGTTGGCCTCGTGCACCAGGTCGACGGCGGAGCCGAACTCACGGCCGTTGATCCGGACCGGCCGGCCGAACTCGAAGTCGACCGTGACGTCCTCGGTCTCGATCTCGACGGCCGGGTCCCAGAAGGCGACGCCCATGATCGGGGCGACGATCTCCAGCGAGGCGTCCAGGAACTCCAGCCGCTTGGCCTCGTGGGTGGCGCCCCAGATGTTGGCGTCGGTGGAGTAGGCCTTCTCGGCGGAGTCCCGGTACGGCAGGTCGCGCTCGGCGAGCCACTCGGACATCTCCTTGCGGCCGCCGAGCTGGGTGACGAAGTCCTGGTCCAGCCACGGCTTGTAGATCCGCAGGTTGGGGTTGGCGAGCAGGCCGTAGCGGTAGAACCGCTCGATGTCGTTGCCCTTGTAGGTGGAACCGTCGCCCCAGATCGAGACGTTGTCCTCCTGCATGGCCCGGACCAGCAGGGTGCCGGTCACGGCGCGGCCGAGCGGGGTGGTGTTGAAGTAGGTCTGCCCGGCGGAGCGGATGTGGAAGGCGCCGCAGGCCAGGGCGGCCAGGCCCTCCTCGACCAGCGGGGCCCGGCAGTCGATCAGGCGGGCCTGCTCGGCGCCGTAGGCACGGCCACGGGCCGGGACGTCGGCGAGGTTCGGCTCGTCGTACTGGCCGATGTCGGCCGTGTAGGCGTAGGGGACGGCACCGTGCTCGCGCATCCACGCGACCGCGACGGAGGTGTCCAACCCACCCGAGAATGCGATGCCGATCCGTTCACCGACCGGCAGCTTGCTCAAGACCTTCGACATGCATGCACCCTTGACCCACCCGCGGTGCGGGCTCCTGATTTAGCGACGTGTGAGGGGATTCGGCCTGATTGATCCGATGCCCGCACTCTGGCATAGATTTGCAGAGTACCGCAAGAGCATACGGCCGCGTCGGCTGGGGTGGCAGCTCCGGCGGGCCGCTCCCGGGGGCCGGGGTCGACCTCAACTCCGTTGGCCAGAGGGGTGCTTACGGGATTCGGCAGGTCGCGCCGCGGCGGGGGAGGGGGCGGGGAAGGCGCAGGGCCGGACTCCCGGGGGAGTCCGGCCCTGCGCTGGTCCGGGGAGGCGGGGGTCAGGGCTTGCGGCCCACACCCGCGTACATCCAGCGGGTGGAGCCCGCGGTCGGTCCGTCCGGGCGCCAGAGCGGGACGAAGTCCACGCCCGGTTCCAGCGGCTCCCAGCCGGTGAGGAAGCCCTCCACCTCGGCCCGGCCCCGGAGCCGGATGCGCGAATCGGTGTCGTCCCAGGTCTTCACGACCTCGGCGGCGCGCTGCGGATTGCCCTCGGCGGTGCTGTGCGAGAGCAGCAGGAAGCTCCCCGGGGCGAGGCGGTCGTGGACGGCCTTGACGGCCGCGGCGGCCTGGTCGTCGTCGATGAAGTGCAGGACGGCCATCAGCAGGACGGCGACCGGACGGGAGAGGTCGATCAGCTCGCGCAGCTCGGGCCGGTCGAGCAGCTCGTCGAGGTCGCGCAGATCGCCGGTGAGCACGGTGGTGGAGTGGTTGCTGGCGAGCAGCGCCCGGCCGTGGGCGAGCACGATCGGGTCGTTGTCGATGTAGACCACCCGGGACTCCGGGGCCAGCTCCTGCGCGACCTCGTGCACATTGCCCTGGGCGGGCAGGCCGGAGCCGATGTCGATGAACTGGCGGACCCCGGCCTCGACGCAGAGCCGTACGGCGCGGCGCAGGAAGGCACGGTTCTCCCGGGCGGCCTGCGGGATGTCGGGCGCGGCGGCTATCGCGTGCTCGGCGGCGGCCCGGTCCGGCGGGAAGTTGTCCTTGCCGCCCAGCCAGTAGTCGTAGATCCGGGCCGGGTGGGGCCGGTGGGTCTGGAGCATCACCGGGTCCACGAAGTCCGCCGGATGCCCGAAGCCCGCCGGATCCGCGGAGCCGACCGGATCCGCGAAGCCCGCCGGGTCGGTCATGTCCGCAGGGTTCGTGGCGTTGTCGAACTCGGGCATCGGGTCCCCTCCGTTTGGCCTGATCAACGGTCACCAGAAGCTGGTAGCCAGCCGGTTGATCGGTTCTGCATCGTACCCGGCTCACTGGGAAGGACGATCACTGACCCTGGCGCGGTTCACCGCGGGGCCCGCCGCCGGGGGCTGGGCGCCGGGCCCCGGGAGGAGGCGCGGTTGCGCAGCCAGGCGGTGCGGGCGGCGACGACGCCGAGGGTGAGGGCCACCAGGTGGCCGGCGTCGGCCAGCTGCTGGTCCGCCGCCCAGGCGCCGGCCAGTACCAGGGCGAGGAGCGGCAGGCCGTACCGGCGCAGCGCGCGAGGGCCCAGGGCGAGCAGGCAGCCGATGGTGGCGACCAGCCCGTAGCTGATCCCGACGTCCCGTGCGCGGGAGAGCGCCCCCGGGATCCGGGCGGTCAGCATCACCCACATGGCACCCTCGGTGAGCAGGGTGGCGCCCAGGTGCCCGAAGACGAACACCGCGCCCGCGCGGGCCGGGCCCCAGCGCCATTCGGCCAGGCCCAGGGCGATCGCGACGGCGGCGATGCCGGCCCAGGCCGGGACACCGTCGACCACCAGGCCGCTGGTGAACATCGTCCACCACTTGCCCACTTCCATGTGGTGGACGTTGCTGCTGTTGTGCCGGACGAACCGGGCCCGGCCGGCGTGGCCCTGGGTGGCGAGCCAGGTGGCGGTGATCGTCAGCAGGACGACGTAGACGGAGGTGAGGCGCAGCCGGAGCGCGGCGGTGCGGGCGCTCGCCGCGAGCGCGGCCCGGCCGCGGGTGGCCGTCCGGCCGGCCGCCGTTCCGTCGCCGGCCGCGATTCCGTCGCCGGCCGTTCTGGAGTCAGGCGTCCGGGAGGTGGCGGTGTCGGTCGGCTGCGTCGTTCCGAGGCGGTCCCTCATCGTGCCTGGCGCCCTTTGCGTGCGGTGTCCGGTCTCCGGTGCCCGGCGGCCCGTGGGCCGCCGGAGAGCCAGCCC
>NZ_JBHWIV010000162.1:0-6110 GCF_042731675.1 Kitasatospora sp. NPDC059827
GCCCCGCCCAGGGCGGCCGCGGCGGCGCTGAACCCGCCGACCCCGACCCAGACCAGCACGCCGCCGGGCAGCAGCGCGCGCAGGCCGGTGTTGATCTCGGTGAGTTCCAGGCAGGCCGCCGTGCAGCGGTCGCACTCCTTGAGGTGCCGTCCGACCTCGGCCGAGGCCCGCTTGCGCAGTGAGCCGCGGGCGTACGCGCCGAGCCGGTTGGCGTAGGCCTCGCAGCTGCTGGCCTGGCTGCCGGAGACGTGGGCCTGGAGGAAGGCGGCGGCCAGCCGGTCGCGGGCCCGGTGGGCCTGGACGGCGGTGGCGTTGGCGGTCTTGCCGAGCATCACGGCGACGGTCTTGGGCGATTCCTGCTCGACCTCGGTGTGCCAGAGCACCATCCGGTCGTCCTCGGGCAGTTCGGCGTAGGCCTGCATGACCATCCGCTGGTCGGCCATCGCCATCGCCCAGGCGTCGGCGCCGGGGTCGGCCAGGTCGTAGTCGACCACGGCGGCCGAGGTCTGGGCGAACACGCCGAAGTCGTCGACGAGTTGTTCGCGCCGTTCGCTGCGGGTCCAGGCGGCGGCGACGTTGCGCACGGCGGTCAGCAGGTAGGCGCGGACGGCGAACTCGGGCCCCTTGCCCGCCTTGAGCGCTTGCAGGGTGCGGGCGAAGACCTCGCCGGCGAGGTCCTCGGCGGTGAAGCTGTCCCGGCAGCAGGTGCGGGCGTAGCGGCGCACCGAGTCGGCGTGCCGGAGGTAGATCTCCTCGTACGCGCGGTCGTCGCCGGCCCGGACCCGGGCGGTCAACTCGGCGTCGGAGGGCGGGCGGTCGCCGTCGACCGGGTCGGCGGGGGCCGGGACGGTGGGCCGGGCGGTCCGCCCGTCGCCGACGAAGGCCTCGGGGGCGACGCGGCCGCGGCCGGCGGGGGCCTGGCCGGGCACCCGGCCGGGCGGCAGCGCGGCGGCGGAGGCGGACAGCGTCTCGCGGCTGGGCATCCCGGCCTGGTCGGGGACGTGTCCGGGGCTCGAACCGGGGGTCGGGCCCGAACCGGCTGCGGCGCCGGGTACTTGGGCGGCCCCGGTGCCGCCGGGGCCCGCGGCGGACCCTTCGGCCGCGCTACCGGAGTAGCCCCCGAAGTCGAGGCCGTACCCGTAGTCGTTCTGTTCCTCGGCGCTCACAACGGACCCCAGATTCCACGACAGCCCCCGTAGTGTGGCAGGGCGCGCGGGAGTGCGTAGGCGCACGGTTCCCCGGCGTACGGCGCCGACGGCGCGCGAAGGGCGCGCATCGGGACATTGGCTCCAACCACGGGCAAAGGATGGCATAGCGCAGGGACGGGCGGTAGCCGGACCGGCCGGTACCCACTCTTCCGAGGGGCCGTCGCGCCGTGTTCGCCCAGCGTGTTGCGCGGGGTCGCACGATGCCCGCACCCGGCGCGCGTGCCCTGTCCGCGCGCCGGTGTCCCGCGCAACTCCCGTCCGATCGCCGTCCGATCCCCGTCCGACTCCTGTCCGGCTCCCGTCCAACTCCCGGGCCCGTCGGGTGCGTCGACCGTGCCTGGACCGACGCCCGTACCGACGCGACCGGCACCGCCCCGTTCCCCGGGGCGGTCCGAGCCGGGGTCAGCGGGCCCGCAGACCGTCCAACAGGAGCTGCAGCAGCCGGTCCGACGGCCCCGGAGCCGACTGACCGTCGGGCTGCGGACCGGACGCCGTGAAACCGGCCGACGGCGGCGCCGTGACCGAGGGCCGCGCCGCGTGCACCGGTACCGACGCGGTCAGCACCAGCACCACGTCCGACACCGTGACGCCCGGCCGCAGTTCGCCCGCCGCACCGGCCCGCGCCACCAGGGCGGCCAGCAGTTGCAGCAGCAGCCGCGGATCGGCGTCCGCCGCCGAGGGTTCGACCGGCGCCCCGGAGCGCGACTCCTCGCCGCGCAGGTCGAAGCGCACGGCAGCCGGCGCCTCCGGCGCCCGCTGCTCGGGCACCCGGCCCAGCTCCTCCGCGTACCGGAACGCCTCCGGCGGCAGCAGCCGCCCCGCCCCGGTGCCGACCGCCCGGGCCAGGTAGCCGGCCAGTGCCTCCCAGGCGCCGTCGCCGCCGTACAGCGACTCCCGCGCCTGCGCGGTCAGCCAGGCCACCTCCTCGGCGGCGATCCGCTGGACCAGCACCTCCTTGCTCGGGAACCGCCGGTAGACCGTGCCGACCCCGACCCCGGCCCGGCGCGCCACTTCCTCCATCGGAGCGCCGTAGCCGAACTCGCCGAACACCTCCCGGGCCGCGCGCAGCACGCTCTCCAGGTTCCGCCGCGCGTCGACCCGGAGCCGGGCCCCGGGCACCGGCGCGGTGGCCTGCGGGGGCTCCGTCCGGTACGGGACGGCCGCGTACGACATCCCGCCCGGTGGCAGGTCCACCGGGCCGCGCTGCTCCGGGACCATGCCCTGTCCGGCGTGCGGTGTGCTCGCCCGCCCCAATGCCTGCTTCTGTTCCATCATCCCAACTCTCCCCCGCAGGCGTCCGAAACCGGACCCTGTCGTCGCCCGCCCCTGCACCCCCCGGTGCAGCTCAGCTCGTCAGAAGTGACCAGATGACCCATTGCTCGTGCCGCCCGTCGCGTTCCGGTGACCACGGTCGTGCCGCCGGACCGCATCGGCGTCCGGCTCGGCGCGTCGGCACCGACCGGGGCCTCGTCCGGGAACTACCCTTCCCCGGATGACTCTCCCCCAGTCGGGATCTCGCGCCAACGCTGGAACTGGCCGTAGTGGCCGCTCCACGGTGCGTCGCCGCCGGTTGTCATGGCGGTGGCCGCTCCGGCACACAATCCGACCATAGTTCACGGCTCTTCGAAGCCGAAAGTGCGTCAGAAAGTCGCCCGGGAAGCACAACTGGCCACGCCCGTCACTTCCGTCGCAACCAGCCCCGTACGGACTGTGGACAAGACCACCCCCGACGGTCCTTCATAGGGGGGCGTGATGGGGGGACACCCCCGGCCGCGAGGCCGGGACGAATCGTCACACCGGCAGGAGGTGCACCATCAGGATCCTGATCGTCGGCGGCGGCTGCGCCGGGATGGCCACCGCGCTCCACCTCCAGCGCGTCCTGCGGGAACAGCTGCGGCGCCGCGAGGTGGAGATCACCGTGGTCGAGCCCCAGGCGTACTCCACCTACCACCCGCTGCTGGCCGAGGTCGCGGCCGGTTCGATCGACCCCCGGCACGTGGTCGTCCCGCTGCGCCGGGCCCTGCCGCACTGCCGGGTGGTGACCGCCCGGATCACCCGCGTCGAACACGCCGCCCGGCGCGCCCTGGCCGACGCCGCGAGCCCCGGCGAGACCCCGGCGCCGCTCGAACTCCCTTACGACGTCCTGGTGGTGGCCCCGGGGTCGGTCTCCCGCACCGCCCCGGTACCGGGCCTGGAGGAGCACGGGCTCGGCTTCTCCACCGTCGGCGAGGCTGTGCACCTGCGCAACCACGTGCTGGAGCAGCTCGACCTCGCCTCCGCCACCCGCGACCCGGCCCTGCGGCAGTCCGCGCTCACCTTCGTCTTCGTCGGCGCCGGCTACGCGGGCGTCGGCGCGCTCGCCGAGCTGGAGGACATGGCCCGCACCGCCGTGCGGAGCTACCACAACGTCCGTGCCGAGGACCTGCGCTGGGTGCTGGTCGAGTCCGGCGACCGGATCCTCGCCGAGGAGTCCTCCGACCTCGCCGAGCACACCCTCGGCCAGCTGCGCGAACGCGGCGTCGACGTCCGCCTGCGCACCACCCTGGAGTCCGCCACCGGCGGGGTCGCCGCGCTCTCCGACGGCAGCCGCTTCGGCGCCCGCACCCTGGTCTGGACGGCGGGCGTCCGGCCTTCGCCGCTGCTGCGCGACACCGACCTGCCGCTGGACACGGCCGGCCGGGTCCGCTGCCTGGCCACCCTCCAGGCCGTCGGCCCGGACGGGCGGGCACTGCCCGGGGTCTGGGCGGCCGGCGACTGCGCCGCCGTACCCGACCCGAACGCGGACGGCGCCCCCTGCGCGCCCAATGCCCAGCACGCCTTCGCCCAGGCCGAGCTGCTCGCCCGCAACATCGCGGTCGCGCTGGCCGGTGGACCGCACGCGCCGGGCCTCGTCGAGTACCGCCCCGGGCCGGCCGCCTGTTCCACCTCGCTGGGGCTGCACCGGGCCGTCGCCCACACCCGGCGCGGCGGCCGGCTCACCGGACGGCGGGCGTGGTGGCTGCACCGGGCCCGGCACCTGCGGCGGCTGCCGAGCGCGGAGCGACGGGTCCGGGTGCTGATGGACTGGGTGCTCGGCGGGGTGTTCTCCCGCGAGGTGGTCTCGCTGGGGGCGATGGAGAACCCGCGTTCGGCCTTCGAGGGCGGTTTCGATTCCGGGCCGGAGCGGCCGTCCGGCGCCGGGCCGGAGGCCCCCCGATGAGCGACCCCGCCGCCAGGCGTCCGGAGCCGAACCGACGGCCACGCCGGGCGCGCGACTTCCGGAACCGGGCCTCCGCCTGACAGGATCAGCCCGAACTGGTCATTACCCCATGTGATGCTGTGCACACAAAAAGTGATGATATGCCTGGAAAACGAGGAAGCGGCCGTCGTTTGAACCTCATGCGCTGGAGCGCCCGGCTCACCGGAGTCCCCTGGCGTGCCGCCCCGTCCAACGGGGCCGGCACCGACGAGGGCACGCCCTCCACCGACGGCATCGTCGTCCCCGGCCCCCGGGACCCCACCAGCCCCGCCGCCACCGCCGAACTCCTCGACCCCCTCAAACCGCAGAACCTGCGCGAGGTGCTCAACCGCATCCCCGCCCCGGTCGCCGTCACCTACGGCCCGCTCCACCAGCTCGGCTACGCCAACCGGGCCTACCGCGAACTCTTCGGCGAACGCCCCACCGGCCTGCCCGCGGGGGAGGCCCTCCCCGAACTCGGCACCATGGGCGTCCTGCCCCTGATGGACCAGGTCATCCGTGGCGGCCGCCCCCGGAGCGTCAAGGCGCGCTGCATCCTCGGGCTCACCGGCAACCGCTACTACAACGTCTCCTGCGTCCCACTCGGCCCGGGCGACACCGGCGACACCCCCGCCGAGGGCCCGCCCGCCGGCGTCCTGATCTTCGCGGCCGAGGTCACCGACCAGGTGCTCGCCGCCGCCCGCCTGCGCGAAGCCGAACGCCGCCAGCGCGAGGCCGCCGTCACCCTCCAGCGCAGCCTGCTCCCGCAGAAGCTCGACCAGCCCGCCGACCTGCGGGTCGCCGCCACCTACCAGCCGGGCGGCGCCGAGGCCGCGGTCGGCGGCGACTGGTACGACGTCATCGCCATCGACGGCGGTCGCACGGCACTCGTCATCGGCGACGTCATGGGCCGGGGCCTGCGAGCAGCCGCCGTGATGGGCCAGCTCCGCACTGCCGTACGCGCCTACGCCCGGCTCGACCTCCCCCCGCACGAGGTGATGCGCCTGCTCGACGGCCTCGCCATGGAGATCGACGCCAACCAGATCGCCACCTGCACCTACGCCGTCTGGGACCCGAGCCGCCGCACCCTCTCCTACGCGTCGGCCGGCCACCTCCCCATGCTGCTGCGCTGCCCCGACGGCACCATCCTGCGCAGCGAGGAACAGAACGGCCCCCCGCTCGGCACCGGGGACGGCCTGCACGTCTCCCACACCCTGCGCCTGCTCCCCGGCACCACCGGCGTCCTCTATACGGACGGACTGGTCGAGCGCCGCGACGAGGACATCGACCAAGGCCTCGACCTGCTGGCCCGCACCCTCACCGGCGCGGTCGGCGCCCCCGAGGTGATCTGCGCCCGGCTCCTCCGGGCGATGGGCGTGACCTCGGAGCACGACGACGACGTCGCCGTCCTGGCCTTCCAGCTGCCGGCGGACGAGGGCAGGGAGGGCGCCGAGGGCGGCACCGCAGGCGGCACTGCGGGCGGCACCGAAAATTCGCTTGCCGTGCTTGACTCGGCCACCCCAGAGGTCTAGTGTTCTTCGAGCTGCCTGTCATGGAGCACCGGACACGCATCTGCGCGGACGGCCCCGCGGCAGCCAATCCCTTGAAACACCTCTTCCGGTTCGTGCCGGTCGTTTCGCTTTTTCGCGTCTCGGCTCGGTGCTTATTCGGCGTGCGCTGTTTAT
>NZ_JBHWIV010000163.1:0-6086 GCF_042731675.1 Kitasatospora sp. NPDC059827
CTCGCCGTGTGGGAGAGGGCGGCGATGCGCTCGCCCTCGACGGCCAGGCGGCCGCCGTCGACGACCCCGCCGGGCAGGACGAGCCGGGCGCCGGAGAGGGCAGTACGGTCACGGTCCGCGGTGGTCACGCGGTCACCTCCATCGAGAGCAGGTCCCAGGCGAGCAGGCCGGCGCCCAGGGACGCGGCGGTGTCTTTGAGCATGGCGGGTACGACCTTCGGGGGCATCTGGAAGGTCAGGCGCTCGGTGACCGCAGCGCGCAGCGGCGTGAAGAGCGTGTCGCCGGCCTCGGCCAGCCCGCCGCCGACGATGACCGTGGACGGGTCGAGCAGGCTCTGGGCCAGCACGATGCCGTCGGCCAGCGCGTCGACCGCGTCCTGCCAGACGGCGCGGGCGCGGTCGTCCCCGGCGTCCACCGCGGCGGCGCAGGATGCCGCGTCGGCGTCGGGGTCGCCGCTGGCCTCGGCCCAGGCGCGGGAGACGGCCGAGGCGGAGGCCAGCGTCTCCAGGCAGCCGCGGGCGCCGCAGCCGCACTGCGGGCCGCCGGGGCGGACCACGACGTGGCCGATCTCGCCGCCGTAGCCGTGCGCGCCGGCCTCGATCCGGCCGCCGATGCCGATGGCGCCGGCGATGCCGGTGCCGAGGGCGACGAACAGGAAGCGGTCGACGCCCTGACCCGCGCCGATCCGCCCTTCGGCCAGCCCGCCGGAGCGCACGTCGTGGCCGAGGGCGACCGGCAGGCCCCCGAGGCGCTCGCCGAGCAGCTTGCGCAGCGGGAGGTCGCGCCAGCCGAGGTTGGCGGAGAAGACCGCGATCCCGTTCTTCTCGTCGATCGTGCCGGGCACGGCCACGCCGGCCGCCAGCGGGGCGTGCCCGAAGCGGGCGCGGCCCTCGTCGGCGAGGTCGGCGGCGAAGCCGAGGATGGCGGCGACGACGGCGTCGGTGCCGTGTTCCCGCCCGGTCGGTCGGCGTGCTTCGAACAGCACGGAGCCGTCCTGGGCGAGCAGCGCGGCCTTCATGCCGGTGCCGCCTACATCGAGTGCGATGACGTGCTTCACGGAGGACAGTTTCCCTTGGTCGGGTCGAAGAGGTCTAGTCCAGTTGTCGGATTGGTCTGGTCCATACTGGGTGAGCTTTGTCTCGGCTGCGGCGGTGTGCGGGGCTTTGTGTCCCGGAGTCCGGCTGAGGGCCTCCGTTCGCCTGTTGTTGCGCATCGTGCAATGAACCAGGGCACTTCGGTAACTACTCGACGGGCGGGGGCGAGTGGTGTGGACCAGTGTGCGAGCGGTTTGGGAGTGTGGCGCTCCCCCCTGCCGGATTCCCTCGTCCGGCTGTAGTTCCCTTTGAAGGCGGTACCCGCGTTGAACAGGCGCGCCCAGGTTTCCCTCCGTGTGCTCGGTACGGCGTTGGCCGGAGCACTGGTGCTCACCACGGTCAGCGCGTGCAGCGGGCAGGGCGATGGGCCGGTCACGCTCAAACTGGTCGCCGCGGACTACGGGGAGAACGCCGAGACCGGCTCCAAGCACTACTGGGACGAGGTCTCCAAGGCCTTCGAGGCGGCCAACCCCGGCATCAAGGTCCAGGTCGAGGTCGACAGCTGGACCGACATCGGCAAGAAGGTCGACGACATGATCGCGGCCGGGAAGTCGCCCGACCTGCTGCAGACCGGCGGCTTCGCCGAGCAGGTCGCGGCGGA
Source organism: Kitasatospora sp. NPDC059827 (assembly GCF_042731675.1). NCBI lineage: Bacteria > Bacillati > Actinomycetota > Actinomycetes > Kitasatosporales > Streptomycetaceae > Kitasatospora > Kitasatospora sp. NPDC059827. The sequence continues at coordinate 1,696 of NZ_JBHWIV010000163.1, forward strand.
CCGGCTGTACGCGGCCGCGGACGTCCTCTCGATGGACACCCAGGCCAAGTTCATGGACAACTTCTCGCACGCCGGGCAGGTGTTGGGGACCCAGTACGGGATCCCCTTCGTCTCCTCCTCGCGGGTGCTCTTCTACAACAAGGCGATCTTCAAGCAGGCCGGGATCACCCAGCCGCCGACCACCTGGAACGAGCTGCGGGCCGCGGCCGAGAAGATCAAGGCCAAGGTGCCCGGGGTGACCCCGTACGGGCTGCCGCTGGGGCCCGAGGAGGCGCCGGCCGAGTCGATGCTGTGGACGCTGAGCGGGGGCGGCTCGCTCTCGGACGACGTCGGCAACTACACCATCGACAGCGACCAGAACCAGGCGACCTTCACCTGGCTCAAGAACAACCTGGTCAGCACCGGGCTGACGTACCCGGACCCCGGCAAGATGAACCGCACGCCGGTGTTCCAGGACTTCGCCTCCGGGAAGGTCGCGATGCTCAACGGGCACCCGACCCTGCTGCGGATGGCGTCCGCCGGGAAGATCGACTTCGGGACGGCGGTCATCCCGAAGAAGGACGGCGTGGGGAGGACCGGGAGCCTCGGCGTCGCGGACTGGATGATGGCGTTCAAGGCCAACGGGCACAAGAACGAGATCAAGAAGTTCCTGTCCTTCGTCTACACCAAGGACTACCAGCTCAAGTTCGACGAGCAGTACAACCTGCTGCCGGTGACCCAGGACGCCTTCAACCAGATGTCCTCGGACCCCAAGCACGAGGACCTCAAGCAGTTCGCGGTGGGGCTGACCAACGCCAGCTTCTACCCGTTCGGGGACCCGGCCTGGGGTGAGGTCAGCAACCGGATCAAGACGGGGATCGGGCAGGCCGTGACCGGGGACCCGAAGCAGGTGCTGCAGGGGCTGCAGGACGGGGCGATGAAGGAAGCGGGCCGGGTCCGCAAGCAGTGAGGCCCCCTGCCGGGGGGCGGGGGGCTCACCGCGAGGGCCGGTGCCGGGGCGGGGTCAGGGGAGGGTGATCGCGTAGGCCTTGCGGAGGGTCTCGTGGACCGTCCAGGTGGTGCGGTCGCCCTCGCGCAGGACGGCGCAGTCGCCGGGGCCGACGGACAGGGTCGGGCCGCCCTCGATCTCGATGGTGGCCCGGCCGCTCAGCACCACGAACATCTCGTCGGCCTCGACGTCGGTGACCACGCCCGGGGTGATCTGCCAGATGCCGCGCAGCTGGCGGCCGTCGGGGGACTCGGCGAGGACCTTTCCGGTGACCTCGGGGGTGCCGGAGACGATCTGGGACGGGTCGAGGGGCTCGGGGTCGAGGTCGGCGGTGGGGATGTGGACGGCGAAGCTGGTCATGGGGGTGACGCTAGCCGGGCGGGGGCACCGGGGTGGGGGGCAGAGTGTGTCGGGGGCGCGTCCGAGAATGACACTTCGTAGGTCCGTGGGGGATTGCCGGGGGGATGTGCGGAGGTGGTGCGTGGTGGGCGAGCCGAGTGGGCTGAGTGAGCGGGACCGGGCGGTGCTGGCGCTGGAGGGGCGGCAGTGGCGGACGGCGGGGGCCAAGGAGCGGGCGATCCGGGAGGAGCTGGGGCTCTCCTCCACGCGGTACTACCAGGTGCTGAACGGGTTGTTGGACCGGGAGGAGGCGTTGGCGTTCGCGCCGGTGCTGGTGAACCGGTTGCGGCGGGTGCGGGAGGGGCGGCGCGGGGCGCGGTGACGGCCGCTGCGCGGGGCTGTTGGTGGGTGGGGGGCTTTCGGGAGGGTGGGTTGGTCCGGGGGCGCGTCCCTCTCGCCTTGGGCGGGTGAGGAGGTGGGAGGGGGTGCTGGGGGTGGGGTGGGTGCGGGTTTTTGGTGCGGGTGCGCGGGTGTTGCCTCGCGCGCTCGCCGGGGTGGGGGTGCCGGTTCCGGGGCGGGGTATGGGTGTCGGTATGGGTCTTGACGAGATGGTGGTGCCGGCGACCGAGGCCGGGCGGGACGGGTTGCGGGCGGTTCTGGCGGCGCCCGGTGATGCGGTGGTCGCCCTGGACTTCGACGGGACGTTGGCGCCGATCGTGCCGGATCCCTCGCGGGCGCGGGCGCATCCGGGCGTGGTGGGGGCGTTGCGGGGGTTGGCGGCGGTGGTGGGGGCCGTCGTCGTCGTGACCGGGCGGCCGGCGGGGTTGGCGGCGGAGTACGGGGGGTTCGCCGGGGTGCCGGGGCTGGTGGTGCTGGGGCACTACGGCGCCGAGCGGTGGGAGGCGGGTGAGCTCTCGGCGCCGGAGGTGCATCCGGGGGTGGCGGGGGTGCGGGGCGCGTTGCCGGGGGTGTTGGAGCGGGTGGGGGCGCCCGAGGGGACGTGGGTGGAGGACAAGGGGCGCTCGGTGGCGGTGCACACGCGGCGTACGGCGGAGCCGGAGCGGGCGCTGGAGTCGTTGCGCGGGCCGGTGGGCGAGTTGGCGGCCGCGTACGGGCTGGTGGTGGAGCCCGGGCGGCTGGTGCTGGAGTTGCGGCCGCCGGGGGTGGACAAGGGGGCGGCGCTGACCGGGTTCCTGCGGGAGCGCGGGGCGCGGGCGGTGCTGTACGCGGGGGACGACCTGGGGGACGTGGCGGCGTTCCGGGCGGTGGAGGAGCTGCGGGGGCAGGGGCTGGCCGGGCTGTTGGTGTGCGCCGGCGCGGTGGGGGACGCGCCGGTGCGGGAGCTCGCCGACCTGGCGGACGTGGTGGTCGACGGGCCCGAGGGGGTGGTGGAGCTGTTGGGGGCGCTGGGGGAGGCCCTCAGAGGGCGTTGAGCTGGTCGAGGAACCACTGCTGCGGGGGGAGCGCGGTGGCCGCGGCGGCCAGGCGCTTGGTGCGGTCGGCGCGTTCCCCGGGGCTCATGGTGAGGCCGGTGTGCAGGGCCTCGGCGGTGGCGATGACGTCGTACGGGTTGACGGTGAGGGCGTCGTCGCCGAGTTCGGCGTGGGCGCCGGCCTCGCGGGACAGGACGAGGGCGCAGCCGTGGTCGGAGACCACCGGGACCTCCTTGGCGACCAGGTTCATGCCGTCCCGGATCGGGTTGACGAGGGCCACGTCGGCGAGCCGGTAGGCGGCCAGGGAGCGTGGGAAGTCGTCGTTGACGTGCAGGATCAGGGGCTGCCAGGTGGGGGTGGCGAACTCGGCGTCGATGGCGGCGGCGAGGCGTTCGACGGCGGCGGTGTAGTCGCGGTACTCGGCGAGGTCGGTCCGCGACGGGTAGGCGAAGGCGATGTGGACCACCCGGTCGTGCCACTCGGGGCGGGTGCGGAGCAGGTGCCGGTAGGCCTGGAGGCCGCGGACGATGTTCTTGCTCAGCTCGGTGCGGTCGACCCGGACGATGGTGCGGCGGTCGCCGACGGCGGTGCGTAGGGCGGCGAGGCGTTCGTCGACGTCGGGGCGGTGGGCGCGTTCGCGCAGGAAGTCGGCGTCGGCGCCCAGGGCGTGCACGCCCAGGTGGGTGGTGCGGCCCTCGTGGGTGACGGTGAGGGCGGTCGGGTCGAAGGCGGCGCCGAGCAGGTCCTCGCAGCAGGCGGCGAAGGCGCGGGCCCAGCGTTCGGTGAGGAAGCCGGCCCGGTCGGCGCCGAGGATGCCGGTCAGGACGGCCCGGGCGACGTCGTCGGGGAGCAGCCGGTAGTACTCGGGCGGCGCCCACGGGGTGTGGGAGAAGTGGCCGATCCGCAGGTCGGGGCGGGCTTCGCGGAGCAGCGCCGGGGTGAGGGAGAGGTGGTAGTCCTGGACCAGGACGGCGGCTCCCGGGGCGGCCTCGGCGGCGAGGGCGTCGGCGAAGGCGGCGTTGTACGCCCGGTAGGCGGCCCACTCGGTGCGGAAGTCGGCGTCGAAGGAGGGCGCGGTGGGGGTCGCGTAGAGCAGGTGGTGGACGAACCAGAGGGTGGAGTTGGCGACGCCGTTGTAGGCGCGGGCGAAGGTCTCCGGGTCGATGTCGAGCATCCGTACGGCCTGTCCGCCGACCTCGTGCCCGGCGAGGTCGAGGCGGCCGGCGGGGGCCTCCCGGGCGGCTCTGCGGTCGGCGTCGCCCAGCGCGGCGCAGACCCAGACGGCGGTGGGGTCGTCGATCGCGGACAGGCCGGAGACCAGGCCCCCGCCGCCGCGGCGCAGGGTCAGCGTGCCGTCGTCGGCGGTGCCGAAGGACACCGGTCCCCGGTTGGAGGCCACCAGGACGGGGGCGGTTCCGGTCGCACTCGAACGTTCGGTCGTGAGATCGCCCATGGTTGGGATGTTGCCGGGGGGGCGGGGTGGCAAACGTCGGGGCCCGTCTTCGGACCCGCAGACGGGAGTCCGAAGACGGGCCCCTAGTGTCCTGAGTCCTTGATCCGTCGTTAGTCAGTGCATGGGACGTCCTGGGCCGAGGCTGGCCGAGCTGGTGTTGTCGGATCACGAGCGGCAG
>NZ_JBHWIV010000164.1:0-5765 GCF_042731675.1 Kitasatospora sp. NPDC059827
TGGGGGCGGGGGGGGGGGTTCACCTCCTTCGTGAACCGCCCACCCGGCCACAGCCCTTTCCCCTTCCCTGCCCCGCCCTTTACCCAAGCCCGACCCGGGTGTGCGGCATGATCTGTACGGATCAACCGCCGACCGAGGAGCCACCGATGCACCGCTCCGCGCGCACCGCCGCCCTGGCCGCACTCGCCCTGCTCACCGCCGCCGGCTGCGCGGCCACCCCCGCAGGGGCCCGTACCCAGCCGCCCACCGGCTCCGCCACCGCCGCCGCCCCCAGCGGCTCGGCCGCCTGGACCGGCGGCTTCCGCGGCTACGGCACCGCCCAGTGGCAGCGCTCCTGGGGCGTCGCGGGCCAAGGCGCCTGGGGCGCGGCCGACTTCACCGCCGTCGAGGGCCGGACCGCCCCCGACGGCGGCCCCGCGCTCCAGGTGACGTACGGCGCCGGCTCCTCCGCCAACTCCTGCACCGACTGCCCCAACCCGGGCGGCGGCCAGTTCTACACCGACCTGAACGCGCTCGGCCTGTCCGCCCTCGCCCAGGGGCCCACCCTGGACCTCAAGTACTCCCTCCGCTTCCCCACCGGCCGCGACTGGGGCAAGGCCGGCAAGCTGCCGGGCCTGTACGGCGGGAAGATCGGCCAGGAGTCCGGCGGCAACCACGGCGCGGGCTGGTCCACCCGCTACATGTGGCGGGGCGCCAACGGCAGCCCCGACAACGGCGAGGTCTACCTCTACACCCCGACCGACTCCGGCCCGACCGGCTACGGTGTGGACGAGGGCCTGGGCGACTGGCACTTCCAGGCCGACGACCGCTGGCACACCGTCGAGCAGTCGGTGAACCGGAACACCGGCGAGGTCACCGTCTGGTACGACGGCCGCCAGGTGTACTCCGCCAGGGTCGCCTCCGGCATCGCCTCGATCCCCTTCGGCGGGGTGCTGTTCTCGACCTTCTACGGCGGCCACGACACCAGTTGGGGCCCGGCCAGTACCCAGCGGGCCCAGTTCGCCGGTTTCTCGCTCTCGGCCGGCGTCCAGCACTGACGAGCGGGGGCCTCACCGGCCTCGTCAAGGGGGTTTCCGGACTCCGGGATCCCAGCTGGAAATGGTCGGTGAAGGGCGTCCAAACATGTAGCGGTCATGCCATACTGCGTCGGTGACCTCAGCCAGCCCAGCGACACCCCCGCACCGCTCCAGGCCCCAACTGGGCCGGAAATTCACCATGCTGTGGTCGGCCTCGTCGATCTCGGCGGTCGGCGACGGCATGCGGGACTCGTCGCTTCCGCTGCTCGCCCTGGCGATCTCGGACTCCCCGTCGGCGGTGTCCGTGGTCGCGGTGGCCGGATCCCTCCCCTGGCTGCTGATGGCCCTGTTCGGCGGCGTCATCGCCGACCGCTTCGACCGCCGCCGGCTGATGTGGACGATCGACCTCGGCCGCGCCGCCATCCTGCTGGGGTTCGCCGCCTGGGTCTTCTCCACCACCCCGCCGCTCGCCCTGCTCGCCGCCCTGGCCTTCGTCCTCGGCTGCGGGGAGACGGTGTTCGTGAACGCCGCCACCTCGACCATCCCGGACGTGGTCCGCTCCGAGCAGCTGGACGTCGCCAACGGCCGTCTCCAGGGCGGCCTGCTGGTCGGCCGGATGATCGGTCCGCTGGTCGGCACCAGCCTGTTCGCGATCGCGGCCGGCTACCCGTTCACCGTCGACGGCGTCTCCTTCGCCCTGGCCGCCGCCCTGGTCGCCGCGACCGGCCGCTCGGGCTCCCCCCGGGCACGGTCCGAGCGCCGGGTCATGGCCGAGGTCCGCGAGGGCGTCCGCTGGCTGTACGGGCACAAGCAACTGCGCCTGGTCGCCTCGCTCTCCGCCGTGGCCGCGGGCGCCTCCTCCCTCGGCATCACCATGATGGCGCTGCTGGTCACCCGCACCCTGCACGAGCCCACCTGGGCGTTCGGCGCCGTCCTCGCCACCGGCGTGGCCGGCGGCACCGCCGCCAGCATGCTGGCCGGCCGGATCGGCGAGCGGCTGGGCCGACGGGCCCGGATCACCCTCGCCTTCGTACTGATGGGCTCCTCGCTGCTGCTGATGGGCCTGAGCCCCTCGGTGTTCGCGGTGGCCCCGCTGTTCGCGCTCGGCAACTTCGGCGTGGTCACCTGGAACGTCCAGGCGATCTCGCTGCGCCAGCAGACCGTGCCCAAGGAGCTGCTCGGCCGGGTCAACAGCTGCTACCTGATGCTCTCCCGGATCGGGATGCTGATCGGCGCCGGCCTCAGCGGCTGGATCGGCTCCACCGTCGGCATCCGCACCCCGATCGTCATCGCCGGTGCGCTGATCCTCGCCGCGCTGTTCGCGATCCCGCGGATGGGCGACCTCGAACCGGCCCCGGCGCCCGTCGCCGAGGAGCAGCCGGTCGAGCAGCGGGCGGGCTGACCCGTCTCGACCGGCTGACCGGCTGACCTCGGGCTCGACGACGGGCTCGACGACGGTCTCGACCGCGGGATCGACGGCGGCTCCCTCCCTCGGGGGAGCCGGTTCCTCCTCCCGGTCGAGGCCCACCCCCCGGTCCGGCTGCGAGCGTTGGGGCACCGCCCCCGCCGCACCGGAGAGCCCCCATGACCGCCCTCGCCCAACTCCCGCCCGCCACCGGCCGCCTGCGCACTGCCACCGGCCGCCTGCGCACCGCCTGGGCCGCCGCCCACACCCCCGTCCCCGGCGTTCCGCGCTGGGCCGGGCTCGCCGCCCGGGCGGTGCCGCTCACCGTCCTGCCGTCCAGCGCCTGGCGGATCGCCACCTGCACCTTCCACGCCCCGCTGGACGGCGGCGCGGTGCAGGACTCCGGCAGCCTCCCGTGGTGGCTGCCGCTGGAGCTGTACGTCGTCCTGCTGTCGGCCGTCTCCGAGCTGCTCGCCTTCACCGCGCTCGGCCTGGTCGCCCGCTGGGGCGAGGTGGTCCCGCGCCGGCTCCCGCTGCTGGGCGGCCGCCGTCTCCCGGTCGCGGCGGCCGTCGTCCCGGCCGCGTTGGGCGCCGCCGCGCTCACCGTCGGCACGCTGCTGTTGACCGTGCTGGTCTCGACCGGCCGCGACCTCCGGGGCCGGCCGCTGCCCGACGGCCTCCCGATGCTGTCCGGCGACTGGCACACCGTCGTCCTGGTCGCCTGCTACGCCCCACTGCTGCTGTGGGGCCCACTGCTGGCCGCCGTCACCTGGGCCTACCTCCGCCGCCGACGCGGTCCGTCGTCATGAACGCACCTGCGCACACGGTCTAGGATTCAGGAATGAGCTCCGGCGCCGATATGGCAGATGCACACCGCTCGCAGCAGCGGGCCGAGGCGCGGCTGGACGTCGCCGTCTCCGTCCTCTCCCTGCTGGCCGACCGCACCCGGCTGGCGCTGCTGGAGCGGCTCGGCCGGGGCGAGGCGGACGTGACCACGCTGACCGAGGCGACCGGAGCCGCCCGGCCCTCGGTCAGCCAGCACCTGGCCAAGCTGCGGCTGGCCGGGCTGGTCGCCACCCGCAAGGACGGCCGTCGGGTGGTCTACTCGCTGCGCCACGGGCACCTGCGCCGGCTGGTGGACGAGGCGCTGAACGTCGCCGACCACCAGATCGGGCACCTCCCGCCGCACGACTGAGCCCCGGCCGGTCCGCGCGGGGTCGTTCCGTCCGTCAAACAGGTGCACACGTATGCACGCATTGCCTATGATGGGCGCACCACCACCCCCACCTCCGCCCCGGGACGGGCCCATGCTGACCGTGCTGCGCAACCGCACCTACCGCCACCTGTTCACCGCCCAGGTCGTCGCCCTGGTCGGCACCGGCCTGGCCACCGTGGCGCTCTCGCTGCTCGCGTACTCGATCGCCGGGAGCGACGCCTCGGCCGTCCTCGGCACCGCACTGGCGATCAAGATGGTCGCGTACGTGACGGTCGCCCCGGTCGCCGGAGCCCTCGCCGGGCTGGTCCCCCGGCGCACCCTGATGGTCGCCATGGACCTCACCCGGGCCGCCGTCGCCCTCACCCTGCCGTTCGTCGACCGGGTGTGGCAGGTCTACGTCCTGATCTTCCTGCTCCAGGCCGCCTCCGCCGCCTTCACCCCGACCTTCCAGGCCACCATCCCCGAGGTACTGCCCGCCGAACGCGACTACACCCGGGCACTGTCGATGTCCCGGCTCGCCTACGACCTCGAATCGCTGTTCAGCCCGGCACTCGCCGCCCTGCTGCTCTCCGTGGTCCCGTACCACTGGCTGTTCGCCGGGACGACCGCGGGCTTCCTCGCCTCCGCCGCCCTGGTCGTCTCCGTCGTGCTGCCCAGGCCCCGGCCGGTCGAACGCACCGACGGGATCTACCGCAGGGCCGCGTTCGGCACCCGACTGTTCCGGGCCACCCCACGGCTGCGGGCACTGCTCGCCCTGGACCTCGCGGTGGCGGCCGCCGGCGCCATCGTCTTCGTCGACACCGTCAACGTGGTCCGCGACCACTTCCACCGCCCGGTCGGCGCCGTCTCGCTGGCCCTCGGCGCGTACGGCGTCGGCTCGATGCTCGCCGCCCTGCTGCTGCCGCGGCTGCTCACCCGGGTCAGCGACCGGTCCGTCATGCTGCCCGCCGCCTTCGCGCTGCCCGGCGTCCTCGCCGCCGTCACCGCGATCACCGCCGCCCCGGCCGGCACCGGCAGCTGGCTCGCCCTGCTCGCCGCCTGGGCCCTGATCGGCGCCGCCGGCTCGGCCGTCCTGACACCCGGCGGCCGGGTGGTCCGCCGCTCCGCCGCCGACCCCGACCTGCCGGCCGCGTTCGCCGCCCAGTTCTCGCTGTCGCACGGCTGCTGGCTGCTCACCTACCCGCTGGCCGGCTGGCTCGCCGCCGGTGCCGGACTCCCCGCCACCGCGGTCGTCCTGGGCGCGGTCGCACTCGCCGCCGCCCTGGCCGCCACCGCCCTGTGGCCCGCCCGGGACCCGGACGCCCTCAGCCACCGCCACACCGAGCTGCCGCTCGGCCACCCCCACCTCGCGGACGCCCGCCCCACCCCCGACGGCAGCTGGCAGCACGGCCACCACTACGTGATCGACCAGCACCACCCCACCTGGCCCCACCCGCCCCGCGCCGCACTGCACTGAGCGGTGGGGCCGACGGACGGCCGGCCCCGGTCCCACCGGGGCCCCGGCTAGCCCCTGGTCACCGGGATGCTGTGCGCGGCCATTGCCGCCGCCAGCCGGTCCGGCTCGTCCGGGGTGATCACCGGCTTGACCCGGGCACCGAGGTCGACGACGAAGGCCACGCTCTTGTCGATCCGCCCCAGGTCCAGGTTGAAGTAGTGCACGAAGTCCCCGGAACCCCAGATCCGCCACCGCCCGCCGACCCGGGTCAGCGGCACCTGCCGCAGCCCGCGGATCCGCCCGTACGGGATCCGCTTGGCGGACGCCAACGGGAAGTAGTACCGGCGAATCACGAGCTCACGCGCGGTGCACGTCACCAGACCGTCGTTGTACATGCGGGCCAGGCTAACCCCGGCCCCCCGCGCAATCCCTCCCATCGGAGGCCGGTCCGGGCAGGTCCGCCCGGACGTCGCATTGGGGGGACTACCTGGTGATACGCCTACTGCTCCCCGCGGACGTGCACCTGGTCCGGGCCGCCCCCTCCCCGGAAATGCGGACCCGGAAATGCGAAAAGGCCCACCCGGTCACCCGGGTGGGCCTTTTCTGAATGATTGTTCGGCGGCGTCCTACTCTCCCACAGGGTCCCCCCTGCAGTACCATCGGCGCTGTGAGGCTTAGCTTCCGGGTTCGGAA
>NZ_JBHWIV010000165.1:0-5288 GCF_042731675.1 Kitasatospora sp. NPDC059827
GCGGTCCCCCCGTAACCGCGCCTCGCCGCCGGACCGGCCGACCGGCAGCCGTTGCCGGACCGCCGGACGGGCCCGACACCGTCGGGCCAAGCCTTCATCCTCGCCCCGGGCCGAGGACGACGACCACGACGTTGACCTGACGTTGACCTGACACTTGGCCCCCGGGGGACTACGCTCAGGCGCGATCCGGGTCAGCCGGGCGGGGCGGCGACACGGTGCGCAGGGGATCCGGAGGGAACGGGTGGGGGCTGCTGCTTTCGCCGCGCTGCTGCGCGAGCGACGTCTGTCGGTGGGGTGGAGCCAGGACGAACTGGCCGACCGCTCAGGGGTGTCGGCCCGGTCGATCAGCGCGCTGGAGGCCGGTGGCCGCCGACCGCGGATGTCCTCGGTGGTCCGGCTCGCCGAGGCCCTCGGCGTCGACCCGGACACCCGGGCCCACTGGCTGGCCGCCGCCCGGGAGGCCGATGCGCCGGCCGATGCGCCCGTCCCGGAGAGCAGGCCGCCCTCCCCACCAGCCTCCCCGGGGGCCTCGGGCCCGCAGCAACTCCCCATGGCGATCCGGCACTTCACCGGCCGGGCCGGTGAACTCCGGGCCCTCGACGCCCTGCTCGCCGACGTGACCCCCGGCTGCGGCGCGGTCGTGATCTCGGCGATCGCCGGCACCGCCGGCGTGGGCAAGACCACCCTCGCCGTGCACTTCGCCCACCGGGTGGCCGACCGCTTCCCCGACGGCCAACTCTTCGCCAACCTGCGCGGGTTCGACCCGGCCCGGGCCCCGGTCGACGCCGCCGACGTGGCCCGCGGCTTCCTGGACGCCCTGGGCGTCCCGGCCCTGCGGATCCCCGCCGACCCGGACGGGCAGCTCGCGCTCCTGCGCAGCCGGCTGGCGGGCACCCGGACGCTGATCGTCCTGGACAACGTCCGGGAGGCGGAGCAGGTCCGCCCGCTGCTGCCGGGCTCCACCACCTGCCTGGTCGTGGTCACCAGCCGCAACCGGCTGCCCGGCCTGGTCGCCCTGGACGGCGCGGTGCCGATCGCCCTGGACGTGCTCTCCCGCGAGGAGGCCCGCGAACTGTTCGCCCGCCGCCTCGGCACGACCACCGTCGCCGAACAGCCGGACGCGGTCGACGAACTGATCGAGCTGTGCGCCCGGCTGCCGCTCGCCCTCAACATCGCCGCCGCCCGGGCCGCCGACCACCCCGGCACCCCGCTCGGCGTGTGGGCGCGCGAACTGCGCGACTCCCGGGCCCGCCTGGACCTGCTGTCGGCGGGCGACAGCCACGCCGACGTCCGCCTGGTGCTCTCCTGGTCCTACCACGCCCTGGCCCCGCAGGCCGCCCGGCTGTTCCGGCTGCTCGGCCTGCACCCGGGCCCCACCATCAGCGTGCCGGCGGCCGCGAGCCTCACGGGCCGCCCGCCGACCGAGACCCGCGCCCTGCTGGAGGACCTGCACCGGGCCCACCTGATCACCGCGCCCGAGCCCGGCCGGTACACCTTCCACGACCTGTTGCGCGCGTACGCCGCCGAACAGGCGGCCGCCCTCGAACCACCGCAGGGCCGGGCGGGGGCGACCCGGCGGATGCTCGACCACTACCTCCACACCGCCCACCGCGCGGCCTGCCTCGCCTACGCCGACGACGCCTCCTGGCACCCGCTCGACCTCGCCCGCCCCGCCGCCGGAGTGACGCCCGAGCAGCTCGCCGACCGGCAGCAGGCGCTCGCCTGGTACCGGGAGGAACAGCCCGTGCTGGAACGGGTCGTCGACGCCTCGCACGCGGCCGGGGCCGACCTGTACACCTGGCAACTGGTCGGCGCCCAGGTGCCCTACCTGCTCAAGTCGGGCCTGTGGCAGCAGTGGCAGCGCGCCGGCGAGACCGCGCTGGCCGCCGCCCGACGCGCCGACGACCCCGACCGCCGGGCCCACGCCCACCGCTGGCTCGGGCAGGTGCACCGCTCCCAGGACCGCCAGCCCGAGGCCCAGCGCGAACTACGCCTGGCCCTGGCCCTGTTCGAGGAGACCGGCGACCGGCCGCGCGAGGGCCGCACCAGGCTCGACCTCGCCATCGCCCACGGCGAGGTCCGGGACGACGCCGAGGCGGTGGCCGAGTCCCGACGGGCCCTGGCCCTGTTCGAAGAACTCGGCGACCCCTCCGGACAGGCCCTCGCCCTCAACAGCATCGGCTGGTACCTGGCCCAGCAGGGCGAGCTGCGCGCCGCGCTCACCCACTGCCGGCGCGCCCTGGACCTCGCCCGCGAGGCCGGCAACCTGCCCGGCCAGTCCTCCATCTGGGACAGCATCGGCTACATCCACCACCGACTCGGCGAGTACCGCGAGGCCCTGCCCGCCTACCACGAGTCCCTGAACCTGCGGCGGGCGGTCGGCGACTACTTCCTCCAGGCCGACATCCACACCCACCTCGGCGACACCCACCTCGCCCTCGGCGACCGGGAATCCGCCCGAGCCGACTGGACCCGCGGCCTGGCCATCCTGGACGACCTCCAGCACCGCGACGCCGAAGCCGTCCGGGCCCGCCTCCACCGCCTCGACACCGCCCCGGACACGGACCGATAGCCGGCCGCACCACACCGGCACGTGATCGACGGCCCCGAGCGGGAGTTCACCGACCTGGGGTGAGCACCCCACCCCTCGGATCCCGAGCCGAGCCGCTCGAACGACGCTCTAACGCGCCGCTCCGATCCCCTCCGGCAGGACGGCCGCCACGAAGGCGACGGCCTCCTCCGGCGTCTCGAAGCGCGCGAGCAACTCTCCCCGGTTCCGTACCCCGTAGAACCCCTCGTCGTGCGGCCAGATCATGGGCCCGACCCTTGTCGTGGGCCCGTTCACCGTGATGCTGGTGGAGAACCCGAGGTTGAAGTGGCTGGTCACCGGCATCAGTCGGCGGAGCACCGGCTGGGCGTACGCCGCCGCCAACAGCGCATGCACGCGCGGGAACCGGTTCATCGGCGGCATGTGGATGCCGTCGAGTCTGCGGCACCACGCCAGCTCGACAGCGCCGAGCGGCTCCCGCTCGTGCGCGAGGGCCCAGGGGCGGAACTCGATGCACGGAGCCTGCTCCCTGGTTCCCGCGAGCCCCGCTCCACCGGTCCAGGCCACCACCGCCCTGACCACCTCGGCCGGATCGGTGGTCGACCCGCCGGCCAGGCACCGGCCATCGCTCTGGAGGTACACCCAGAAGGTCCGACGCTGCTCGTCGGTCGGACGCACCCACACCCGCCGGTTGAGCTTCGCGTCGACGTACACAGCTGTGCCCCTCCACGGTCCTTCGTGCTCAGGCAGAACGACCCCTAGGCCGTCCGCCGCACGCAGCAACCTCTCCCCGAGCGTCACGCCACCCCGATTGTCCTCGCCGGACCCCACCTCGAAACTCATCCGGCCAGTATGCCGCCGAGCGCATCGACGGCCTCCGTCCCTCAGGCTCCGGCCCTCCTCACCTCGGGCCGGGCGCCGGCCGGGGTCGATGCCTTCTGCTCCGACGGTGCGTGCCGAGGGCTGTGACGGCGGCGCGTCGCAGCTGTTGGTCCACCTGCCGGCCCTCCCCGTTCGACGGTGTCGGGGCACGCTGCCGCCGGGGTGGCCGGCAGGTGGTCCGTCTCACGGGCGGCGCAGGAAGACGTCCTGGAGGAGGTTGGTGTCCCCCGGGACGAGGTTGCCGTCGTCGGCGTTGAAGATCACCGTGTCGCCGGTGGCGTCGACCCGGGGGGCGGAGGAGGCGGCCGTGCTCTGGGCGCCGTCGCGGGTGAGGCTGACCCGCTCGGTCGTCCCGGTCCGCAGGTCGCGGCGGAAGACGTCGACGGCGCCGTTGGTGTCGCCGGGGACGAGGTTGTCGGCGGTGGAGTCGAAGTAGACCCAGCGGCCGTCGGCGGTCATCTCGCCGCCGGAGGAGTCGCCGTCCGGTGTGCTGCCCGACAGCCCGGTGTCGACCTGGGTGGTCCGGCCGGTGGCCAGTTCGTGGGCGTACACGTCCAGTCGGGTGCCGCTGTGGCCGGGGCTGCCCTGGCCGTAGGTCGCGAGGGAGTAGAGCAGGTAGCGGCCGTCCCGGCTGATCCGGGCGTCGTGGGCGGCGTCGCCCAGGTGCCCGGCCGCGTCCAGGCTGCCGGCGGTGATCCGGCCGGTGCCGGCCTTCCAGACGTAGTAGGGGTAGTAGTGCGGCCGGGCCAGTACGGGGGCCTTGGCGGCGGCCGGGGTCGGGGGCGCGGTGGCGGCCGGGGTCGCGGCGGGGAGCAGGTTGCCCGCCCGGGAGCCGAAGGAGACGGTGGAGCCGTCGGCGCTGATCGTCGGGTCGAAGGAGTTGGCCTCGGCGGCCGTGCCGTCCGCGCCGATGGTGACCAGGCGGCTGGTGCCGGTCCGGCGGTCGGTGACGTAGACGTTGTTCTGGCCGGTGATCGCCGCGCCGGTGGCGAGGTCGCCGCGGTTGGACACGTAGGCGACGTAGCGGCCGTCCCGGCTGATCGACGGGCTCTCGGCGTCGTAGCGGCTCTGGTCGTCGGTAGTGGGCAGGCCGCCCGCGGTGACCAGTTCGGTGCGGCCGGTCCAGCGGTCGCGGACGTAGATGTCGCTGCGGTGCCCGGCACCGCCGGGCAGCACGTTGGTCGCGCTGGCGCTGAACGCCACGTACCGGCCGTCACCGCTGATCGAGGCCTGGAAGGTCATGGCGTTCAGCTTGGATCCGTCGTCGGCGACGCTGACCCGCTCGACGTGGCCGTTGCGGAGGTCCCGGACGTAGATCTCGACGGTGTTCGGAGTACCGGGTAGGGGCAGCAGGTTGGTGGCGGTCGAGGAGAACAGGGCGTAGCGGCCGTCGTCGCTCAGGCCGAGGGCGGTCGAGTAGCCGTCGAGCTGTTCGCCCTTGGGGCCTTCGCTGACCCGGGCGGTCTCGCCCTTGAGCGGCCGGGCCTCGGCGGCGGGCATCGCGGCGCCGACCGCGAGGGCGGCCACCAGGACGGCGGCGGCGCGGGCCGACCGGCGACGGGTGCGGGCGGTGGTCATGGATCATCCTCCCCAGATGACGGTGCCGGGCCCGAACACCCCCCGCAGCCCGGTTCGGGACGAGCCAACCGCCCGCCCGGACGGCCGGTCAACGACCGTGGGCCAGGTCGTCCGGAAACACGCCACCGCCGGGGTTTCCGGCCGAAACCTCCCGCTCCGCTACGCCGCCGGGGCCAGGGTCCGTCTTCAAACTCCCGTCGTCCGCCCGGAGAGCGGGCGGGGCGGCGTTGGGGTGCGTGCATCGCAAGGCGGAGGAGGGAGCCCAATGCAGCGCATTGGC
>NZ_JBHWIV010000166.1:0-5116 GCF_042731675.1 Kitasatospora sp. NPDC059827
GCGCGCGCCCGCCGCCCCACGCCCCGCCGCCCCCCCCCCCCCGCCCCACCCCGCGCCCGCCGCCCGCCCCCCCCGGGTGGCGGGGGTGCGGGCCCTCGGCCGTACGGTGCGGGCGACCGGCGGGAGCGGCTACTTGGCCGGCTCCTCCTCCTCGTCGTCGACCGGCGCCTTGATCGGCGGCGGCGCCTTGAGCAGGATCTGCCAGGTGACGTACATCGCCAGCAGCAGCGGCGGGATCCCGAGGGCGACCTTCAACCAGCCGAGCAGGTTGACGTTGTGGGTGAAGTACAGCGGGAAGAGGATCACCGGCTTGAGGCCCATGATCACCACCCAGGCCCAGGTCGCCTTGGTGTAGGCGGCGAGCCGGCCCGGGTTCTCCTTGCGCCAGGTGAACATCTCGCCGGTGATCGGGCCGAGCATCACCCCGATCATCGGCCAGCGCACCACGGCGGAGACCGCGAGGGCGGTGCAGTAGCCGACGCTCCAGAGCAGGCCGGGCAGGTAGAAGTCCTCGGCCTTGCCGCTCTTCATCGCGATCCAGGCGCCGAGGGCGACGCCGAACACGCCGCTGAAGGCGTGCTGGATGGTCTCCCGCCGGGCCAGCCGCGCCACCACGAACAGGGCGCTGAGCCCGAGCGCGGCCCAGGCGGCGGCGCTGACCTGGTGGGTGAGGTTGTAGGTGACGATGAAGACCAGGCCGGGCAGCGTCATGTCGATCATGCCGCGCACGCCGCCGAAGGCCTGCAGGATCGTGTCGGCGGCCTCCTTGGAGGCGGCCTTGCGGGCGGCCTCGGCGGCCGCCGGGTCGAGGGGCCGCTCGGCGGCCCGCGCGGTGCCTTCGATCGACCGGGCCAGTCCGTCCGCGGCCTCGGCGGCGGCGGCGTCCTGCCAGGCCGCCACGTCGGCGGCGTCCAGGTCGATCCGGGCGGCGGCGTCTCCGCCGGGGTGGTTGCTCACGCTCATTCGCTCCCGTGTCCGACCGGACGCAGTTCGTAGCGGGGGTTGAACAGCACGCGGCGCCCGCGTGCGTGACTGATCCGGCCGCTGGCGACGAGCCGACGGCCCGGTTCTATGCCCGCGATCGAGCGGCGACCCAGCCAGACGACCTCCAGTGCCTCGGTGCCGTCGAAGAGCTCGGCCTCCAGGGCCGGCACCCCGGCCCGCGGGCGGAGCGTCACCGTGCGCAGCGTGCCCGCGACGGTGACCAGCTGCCGGTCGGCGCAGCCGGCGATCGGCGTGCAGCCGGACTCGGCGGCGATCTCCTGGCGCAGGTCCTCGGCGTCCAGTTCCTCGGCCGAGGTGGTCAGCCGACTGAGCATGCGGCGGAATCGCCCCGGCGGCTGGCCACTGCTGTTGTCACCACTCATGTCGGCAGGGTACCGGTTTCGGTGCCCCCGGCGGCAGGCGTCGCCCCCGCCGGGAGGCTGCCGAGGGGCCGCCGGGGAGCCGCCGGTCAGCTCTCGAAGCGGTAGCCCATGCCCGGTTCGGTGATGAAGTGGCGCGGGTGCGAAGGGTCGCGTTCCAGCTTGCGGCGCAGCTGGGCGAGGTAGACCCGCAGGTAGTTGGTCTCGGTGCGGTAGGCCGGGCCCCACACCTCCTGGAGCAGCTGGGTCTGGCTGACCAGCCGGCCGGCGTTGCGGACCAGGACCTCCAGGAGGTGCCATTCGGTGGGCGTGAGGCGTACGTCGGTGCCGTCCCGGTTGACCTTCTTGGCGGCGAGGTCGACGGTGAAGCTCTCGGTGACGACCAGCGAGTCGTCCTCCCCGGCGACCGGCTCGGCCCGGCGCACGGCGGCCCGCATCCGGGCGAGCAGTTCGTCCATCCCGAAGGGCTTGGTCACGTAGTCGTCGGCGCCGGCGTCCAGGGCCTCGACCTTCTCGTCGGAGGCGTGCCGGGCCGACAGCACGATGATCGGCACCCGGGTCCAGCCGCGCAGGCCGCGGATCACCTCGACGCCGTCCATGTCGGGCAGGCCCAGGTCGAGGACGACGACGTCGGGATGGCGGGCGGCGGCCAGTTCCAGCGCGCTCGCCCCGTCATGGGCCGCGTCGACCTCGTACTTGCGGGCCTTGAGGTTGATCACCAGTGCGCGGACGATCTGCGGTTCGTCGTCCACGACGAGGACCCGGGTCATTTACGGACTCCGCCTTTCGGGCTGTCGGATCTTACGGACTGTTGTCTCGGCTGTGCGTACGGCGTGGTTCCGCCGGGTCTCAGGTGATCAGTTCGGAGAGCGGGTCGTGGCCCTCGCCGCCCGGCGTGTCCGGGCCGGGCCGCTCCGGCGGCCGTTCCACGGCGGGCAGGCTGACGACCATGGTGAGGCCGCCGCCGGGGGTGTCCTCGGCGGTGACGGTACCGTCCATGGCCTCGACGAACCCGCGCGCCACCGCGAGACCGAGGCCGACCCCGGCGCCGCGCGGCGCGTCCCCGTAGCGCTGGAAGGGGGCGAAGATCCGCTCCTTGGCGTCCTCGGGGACGCCCGGTCCGCGGTCCACGATCCGCAGCTCGACCCGACCCGGCCGGCCCGGCGGTTGCAGGGCGTCGGCCTTGACCAGCACCTTGACGCCCTCCGGGCTGTACTTGACGGCGTTCTCGACCAGGTTGGCCAGCGAGCGCTCCAGCAGTCCGCCGTCGGCACGGATCATCGGCAGCGTCTCCGGCACGTCCAGGCGTACCGACTCCGGCGGGACGCCGCCGAGCGCGTAGGGCACCACCTCGTCCAGGTCGGTCTCCTGGATCAGCGGGGTGACGGTGCCGGTCTGGAGCCGGCTCATGTCCAGCAGGTTGTTGATCAGGTGGTCGAGGCGGTCGGCCCCGGCCTCGATGCCGGCCAGCAGTTCGGCCTCGTCCTCCGGGTCCCACTGCACGTCGGCCGAGCGCAGCGAGGTCACCGAGGCCTTGATGCCCGCCAGCGGGGTGCGCAGGTCGTGCGAGACGGCGGCCAGCAGGGCGGTGCGGATCCGGTTGCCCTCGGCCTCGCGGCGGGCCGCGGCGGCCTCCCGGGCCAGCCGGCGGCGCTCCAGCACCACGGCGGCCTGGGCGGCGAACGCGCCCAGCAGGCGGCGGTCGGTCCCGGGCAGCACCCGGCCGCGCAGCACCAGGGCCAGGCTCTCCCCGACCGGGACGTCCACGTCGGCCTCCTCGGGGCGCCCGGGCGGGCGCGGCCCGGCGGTGGCGACCGGCACCCAGCCGCCGGTCGGCTCCGGGCGCTCCAGCAGCGCGGCGCTCTCCTGCCCGAAGGTCTCCCGGACCTGCTCCATCAGCGCGGTCAGCACGCCGTCCCCGTTGGGGGCGCCGCGCAGCACCGTGCCGGCCAGCGCGCTGAGCGTCTGCGCCTCGGCCTGGGCGCGGGCCGCCTGGTGGGTGCGCCGGGCCGCCAGGTCCACCACGGAGGCGACCGAGCAGCCGACGATGGTGAATATCGCCACCGCCATGATGTTCTGCGGCTCGTTGATCGAGAAGGTGTGCAGCGGAGGGGTGAAGTAGAAGTTCAGCACCGAGGAGCCGACCAGCGCCGAGCCGATGGACGGCAGCAGCCCGCCGACCAGTGCCGCGCACACCGTCAGCGACAGGAACAGCAGCATGTCGGTGGACAGGCCCAGCCCGCCGATGGTGGTCAGCACCAGCGCCAGCACCGGCGGGCCGACCAGCCCGACCAGCCAGCCGGCGATGGTCCTGGTCCGGCCCAGGTCGGTGATCCGCCGCACGGGTATCTTGTTGCGCCGCCCGTGCCCGGCGTGCTCGTGGGTGACCATGTGGACGTCGATGTCCCCGGCCTTCTGGGTGACCAGGGTGCCGACGCCGGGCCCGTACAGGTACTGCCAGCCGGGGCGGCGGCTGGTACCCAGCACGATCTGGGTGGCGTTCACCCCCCGGGCGAAGTCCAGCAGCCCCCCGGCCGGGTCGTCGCCGAGCACGTTGTGGAAGGAGCCGCCGAGGCTCTCCACCAGCGCGCGCTGCTCGATCAGCGTCTGCGGGGAGCCGGTGCCGGCCAGCCCGTCGGACCGGGAGATGTGGACGGCCAGCAGCTCGCCGCCGGAGACCCGGGCCGCGATCCGGGCGGCCCGGCGGATCAGTGTCGCCCCCTCGGGACCGCCGGTCAGGCCGACCACGATCCGCTCCCGGGCCTGCCAGGTGCCGACGATCCCCTGCTCGGCGCGGTACTTCTGCAGGTACTCGTCGACCCGGTCCGCGGTCCACAGCAGCGCCAGCTCGCGCAGCGCGGTCAGGTTGCCCGGCCGGAAGTAGTTGGCGAGCGCGGCGTCGATCTTCTCCGGCATGTACACGTTGCCGTGCGCCAGCCGCCGCCGCAGCGCCTGCGGGGACATGTCCACCAGCTCGATCTGGTCCGCCCGGCGGACCACCTCGTCCGGGACGGTCTCGCGCTGGCGTACCCCGGTGATGCCCTCGACGGCGTCGCCGAGCGACTCCAGGTGCTGGACGTTCACGGTGGAGATCACGTCGATCCCGGCCGCGAGCAGCTCCTCGACGTCCTGCCAGCGCTTCTCGTTGCGGCAGCCGGGCACGTTGGTGTGGGCCAGCTCGTCCACCAGCGCCACCTCCGGGCGGCGGGCCAGCACGGCGTCCAGGTCCATCTCGGAGAACCGGGCGCCCCGGTGCACCACCTGCTGCCGGAGCACGACCTCCAGCCCGGCCACCAGGTCCGCGGTCCGTCGCCGGCCGTGGTCCTCCACGAACGCCACCACGACGTCCGTGCCACGCTCCTGCCGCCGGTGTGCCTCGGCGAGCATGGCGTACGTCTTGCCGACCCCGGGGGCCGCCCCGAGGTAGATGCGCAGCCTGCCTCGTCCCATGAGCACCATTCTTGATCCGGCTCTGCCCGGGAGCCACCCCCGGACACCTGTTCCCCCTGCCTTCGAGACTACGGCGTGGGCAGCGGTATTCCGCTGATCAGTCCACTGATCATGCGGTTTTAGCGGCATATTGACGGAGGAGCAGCCACTCGGCGGGGGTCGGTCGAGGGCCGCCCGGGGCAGCCCCGTCCGCTTTCCGCCTGTTGCCCCGGAAATGCGAAAAGGCCCACCCGGTCACCCGGGTGGGCCTTTTCTGAATGATTGTTCGGCGGCGTCCTACTCTCCCACAGGGTCCCCCCTGC
>NZ_JBHWIV010000167.1:0-5116 GCF_042731675.1 Kitasatospora sp. NPDC059827
TCCCGGGCCCGTAAGCTGGCCGGATGCTCGAACCCGCCCTGCTGCCGACCCCGCTGGTGGACTGCACCGACGGGGTGTTCGCCCGGGCCGGGGTGGAGCTGCGGCTCAAGCGGGACGACCTGCTGCACCCGACCGTCCCCGGCAACAAGTGGCGCAAGCTGGCCCCGAACCTGGCCGCCGCCGTCGAACAGCGGCACACCCGGCTGCTGACCTTCGGCGGCGCCTACTCGACCCACCTGCGGGCGGTCGCGGCCGCCGCCGGCGCGCTCGGACTGGAGAGTGTCGGGCTGGTACGCGGCGAGGAGCTGGCCGACCGGCCGCGCAACTGGTCGCTGCGGGCCGCCGAACGCTCCGGGATGCGGCTGGAGTTCCTCACCCGGGCCGCTTACCGGGAGGCCACCGGCCGGGCCCTCGCCGGGGACGGCACCGGCGACGGTACGGAGTCGGAGCGCCGCTGGGGCCGCTGCCTGGTGCTCCCGGAGGGCGGCTCCAACGCCCTGGCCGCGGTCGGCGCGGCCGCGATCGCGGCCGAACTGCCGGACCTGGGCGGGCACGACGTGGTCTGCTGCCCGGTGGGCACCGGCGGCACCCTGGCCGGGATCGCGGCGGGCCTGCCGCCGGGCGCCCGGGCGCTCGGGGTGGCCGTGCTGCGCGGCGGCGAGGGCTACCTGGAGGCGGAGGTCGCCCGGCTGCACCGGGCCGGGTTCGGGCGGGAGTTCGCCAACTGGCGGATCGACCACGCGCACCACGGCGGCGGCTACGGCAAGGTCCCGGCCGAACTCGCCGCCTTCGCCGAGGAGTTCGAACGCCGGCACGGCATCCCGGTGGAACGCCGGTACGTCGCCAAGCTGCTCGCGGCGCTGGCCGACCTGGCCGCGGCGGGTGCCTTCGTCCGCGGCACCCGCCTGACGGCCGTGGTCACCGGCCTGCCGGACCCGGAGTAGCCGGGCCCTAGGATCCGAAGGTCAGGTCGGCGCAGGGGTCGGTGTCGGCGCCGCGGGTGTTCTCCGCTATGCCGGTCGGGATCCCGCTGGGCGCGCCGGCGGTGGGCGAGGGCGCGGTCGCCGAGTTCAGCTGGGTGCCGGCCGCCCGGTAGTCCGCGCCGAGGGTGACGGTGATCGCGCCCGAGCCGGGCTCCTCGACGGTGCGGGCGCCGGGGAAGAGCGCGGCGACCTGGTCGGCGGTGGTCTTGAGCGTCGGGTCGTAGGAGACCTCGGTGTGCTGCTTGCCGGGGTTGTTGGCGCCGAGGGTGACGTTCTGGAAGCCGCGTCCCTTGAGGGTCTCGGCGCCGGAGCCGGCCAGCCCGGCGGTGCCGACGCCGTTGACCACGGTGACCGGGGCGCCGGCCTGCTCGGCGGTGAGAGGCGCGTTCGTCCCGGGGCCCGCACTCGGCGAGGCGGAGGCAGCGGCGGCGGTGGCCGCGCCGGTGCCGGCGGTGCCCTGCCCGTCCAGGGTGCGGTCCTCGCGCAGCAGCTTCCACAGCGCGTCGGCGTCCGGCTGGACCAGCCGCACCCGCTCCCCGGCGAAGCGCCAGGGGGCGGTGACGAAGGTGACGTCGGAGAGCTTGACGTCCTCCAGCGAGCGGGCGAAGTCCACCAGCTTCATCGCGGTGCCGAGGCCCTCGTCCACGGTGAGCGACTTGGTGGCGGCGTCGGCCAGCGGCAGCAGCGTGGGCAGTGAGAAGCCCTGGGACTGGACCTTCTTGATCATCGAGGAGAGGAAGGCCTGCTGGCGCTTCATCCGGCCTATGTCGGAGTTGTCGCCGATGCCGTGCCGGGTCCGCAGGTAGTCGACCGCGGACTTGCCGGAGAGCTTCTGCATCCCCTTCTTGAGCTGGATGCCGTACTCGTTGACGTCGTTGGGCACGCAGGCGTCCACGCCGCCGATGGCGTCGGTCATCGCGGCGGCGCCCTTGAAGTCGACCACGACGGTGTGGTCGACCCGCAGCCCGGTGAGGTTCTCCACGGTGTTCTGGGTGCAGGCCGGGTTGCCCTTGGCGAGTTCGCCGAGGCTGAACGCCGAGTTGAACATCTGGTCGGTGCGGGGCTTGCTCCAGCTGCCGTTCGCCAGCTTGCAGGACGGGATGGTGACCAGGGTGTCGCGGGGGATCGAGACCCCGACGGCGTGCTTGTGGTCGGCGTAGACGTGCACCAGGATCGCGGTGTCCGAGTTGCCGACGCCCTCGTCGCCGCCGCCCAGCGAGTTGTTGCCGTCGTCGCGGGTGTCCGAGCCGAGCAGCAGGATGTTGACCGGCACCTGGGCGCCGGGGCTGGCCGGCACGGGGGCCGGCGGGCGCTCGGTGGCGACGCCGCCCGCGTCGAAGGTGGTGATGTTGCTGTCCAGCCGGTGGTAGAACCAGGCCCCCGCCCCCACGACCGACAGCACCAGAACGGCGGCCAGGCCGATGGCGGTCCGCAGGTAGCGGCGCCGGCGCGTGCTGCTGCTCATCCCGTGCCCCCCGTCTTCACGTTTCTCGCGTTCGATGTTCGAACGTTAGACGTTCCGGAAGGCCGTTCGGTTACCTCCTGAGGGCGGGCGAATCGGGCAGCAGTGCTGTGATGCTGCTCACGCGCCGGGGTCGGCGGCGCCGGTGAGCATCCGCCGGAGCAGGTCCCGCAGGACGGTGCGCTCCTGCGGGCCGAGCGCGGCGAGCGGCTCGCGGGCGAAGTTGAGGGACTCGCGCAGCTCCTCGGAGGCGGCCGCGCCGGTCTCGGTGGCGGCGACCAGCTTGACCCGGCGGTCCTGCCGGTCGGCCTCCCGGGTGACGAAGCCGCGGGCCTCCAGCCGGTCGACGATGCCGGTGATGTTGGAGGGCTCGCAGCTGAGCGTCTGGGCGATGTGGCGCATCGGCAGCGGGCCGCGCCGCAGCAGCGCGAGCACCTTGGCCTGGGCGCCGGTGAGCGAGCGGGCGGCGGCGGCCTCCTCGTACTCGCGATGGAACAGGGCGACCAGGTTGGCCATCAGGTCGACGACCTCGCGGGTGATCTCGTCGGACTGCGGCGTGGCGACCTCGGTCTGCTGGGTGTCCATGCCCCAGAGTCTACCTGAAAAGTTGACAACATGAACCTTTCATGTCCATCGTTACTTCAGTTCCTCAACCTTTTACCTGCCGAACCCCCCCCCAAGGAGCACCTCCATGGCAGAGCAGGCCGCCCCCGCGACCGCCCGTGAATGGCACCTCGCCGCCCGCCCCCAGGGCTGGCCGGTGCCCGCCGACTTCGCCCTGGTCGAGGCCCCGGTCCGGACCCCGGGCCCGGGCGAGATCCTGGTCCGCAACACCCACCTCTCGGTCGACCCGTACATGCGCGGCCGGATGAACGACACCAAGTCCTACGTGCCCCCGTTCCAGCTCGGCCAGGCGATGGACGGCGGCGCGGTCGGCTACGTGGTCGCCTCCGAGGCCGAGGGCTTCGCCCCCGGCGACGCCGTGCTGCACGGGCTGGGCTGGCGCGAGTACGCCACCCTGGACGCGAAGCGCGCGGTCAAGGTCGACCCGGCGGCCGGCCCGCTCTCCGCCTACCTCGGCGTGCTCGGCATGCCCGGCCTGACCGCCTACGCCGGACTGCTCGCCGTCGGCGCCCTCAAGGAGGGCGACAAGGTCTTCGTCTCCGGCGCGGCCGGCGCCGTCGGCTCGCTGGTCGGCCAGATCGCCCGGCTCAAGGGTGCCTCGCTGGTGGTTGGCTCGGCCGGCTCGGCGGAGAAGGTCGCCAAGCTGGTGGACGAGCTCGGCTTCGACGCGGCCTTCAACTACAAGGACGCCCCGGTCGCCGAGCAGCTCGCGAAGGCCGCCCCGGAGGGCATCGACCTCTACTTCGACAACGTCGGCGGGGAGCACCTGGAGGCCGCGATCGGCGCCCTCGGCGTGCACGGCCGCGCGGTGCTCTGCGGCGCGATCGCCCAGTACAACGACACCACCCCGCCCGCCGCCCCGCGCAACCTGGCGATGGCGATCGGCAAGCGGCTGCGCCTGGAGGGCATGCTGGTCGGCGACCACGCCGCCCTGCAGCCGCAGTTCGTGGCCGAGGTGGGCGGCTGGCTGCGCTCCGGTGAGCTGCGCTCCGAGGAGACCGTGGTGGACGGCTTCGACAACGCCGCCGAGGCCTTCCTCGACCTGCTCCGCGGCGTCAACACCGGCAAGATGGTGGTCCGCCTGGACGGCTGACCCTCCGTCAGGGCCCTTGGTCCGGAGTCGAACCCGCCCCGCCGCCCCGACCGGGCGCGCGGGGCGGTTCGCGTGCACGGCGCAGGGGAACCGGCCGCACTACCGCATTCCGGCCGGATCCGAAAGTGCGTCATCCATCGCCCCGCGCCGCGCGGTACGGTGGTCCCGCCCGGCGATGGGGCCGTTCGGGGGAGAGATCCGGCCGAGGGGTAGACCTCGTTGAGGATTCGACTAGCATTGAGCGAAAGCCTGTCCGTTTTGCTCAATTTAGTAGCTTAATGTCGGCTAACGTGGGTAACTGTGGATCAACTGCAGGCACGAGGCAGCTGGGGAAGGCGACCCTCGTCCACAGCCTGGAGGTCCCGGTGACGACACGTGGAGTTCTCTACATCCACTCCGCGCCCCGCGCGCTGTGCCCGCACGTCGAGTGGGCCGTCGCGGGGGTGCTCGGAGTGCGGGTGAGCCTGGACTGGATCCGCCAGCCGGCCGCACCCGGGCACTGGCGTGCCGAGCTCTCCTGGCAGGGGGAGCCCGGCACCGCTTCGAAGCTCGCCTCCGCGCTGCGCGGCTGGCAGCTGATGCGGTACGAGGTGACCAGCGAGCCCTGCGCCACGGCGGAGGGCGAGCGGTACAGCAGCACGCCCACGCTCGGCATCTTCCACGCCGTCACGGGCATCCACGGCGACATCCTGATCCCCGAGGACCGGCTGCGGGCCGTCCTGCTGCGGGCCCGCAGCGAGGGGGCCGACCTGGAGGCCGAGATCTCCCGGCTGCTGGGCAAGCCCTGGGACGACGAGCTGGAGCCGTTCCGCTACGCGGGCGAGGGCGCCCCGGTGCGCTGGCTGCACCAGGTGGTCTGAGCCCGCGGGACGACACGACGGAGGGGCGGGGGGGCGGGTAGGGCCCCGGCCCCCCCCCCCCCGGCGGCACGCGGGGCGGGGGGGCCGCCGCCCC
>NZ_JBHWIV010000168.1:0-4938 GCF_042731675.1 Kitasatospora sp. NPDC059827
CCCTCGCCGGCCTCACCGCCCGCGCCGTCGTCGTCCTCGACGAGAACGACACCGTCCTGCACACCGAACTCGTCGCCGAGATCGCCGACGAGCCCAACTACGAGGCCGCCCTCACCGCCCTCAGCTAACCCCCGCACACCCCACGCACCACGGGCCCGCCCCGCACCGCCACCCACCGCGGCACGAGGCGGGCCCTGCCTGTTCCCGCAGGCAGGGCCGCTGAGCCCTCACCGCCGCTCCGGACTGGGCGCTGAACCTGGCGGTCTTCGAGAACGGCCGGGTCGTCGGCCTGCAGACCATCGCCGCCCGGGACTTCGCCGTCCTGCGGGAGGTCACCACGGCCTCCTGGCTCGGTGTGCGCCATCAGCGGCAAGGGATCGGCACCGAGATGCGCGCCGCCATCCTGCACCTGGCCTTCGCCGGCCTGGACGCGCTGGAGGCGACATCGGGGGCCTTCGAGCACAATGCCTCCTCGTTCGCCGTGTCCCGGAAGCACGGCTATGAGCTCGACGGCATCGACCGTCACGTGGTGCGCGGGCGGCCCGTGACGAACAGGCGGCTCCGGCTCACCCGCGACCGCTGGGAGGCCCGTGCGGCAGTGCCCGTCTCGGTCAGCGGGCTGGCGCCCTGCCGGTCGATGTTCGGACTGTCAGCGGGCGCGTGATCCCTCGCGGGGCAGGTTCGAACGGCTCGGCCCCTCGGCGTGCGGGTGGGCCGGACCAGGTGGGACAGCCGAGGCCGGCCCGGTGCTCGCAGCGGCTGCGGCTGCGGTCGGGGTCGGGGTCGGGGTCGGGGTCGGGGTCGGGGTCGGGGTCGGGGTCGGGGTCGTGGACAATCTCGGGATGTTCGGCAAATGGATCACCCATCGCACGGTGGACGGCGTCCGCGTCCCCGGCACCTGGCGGCACGTGTTCATCCGCAACGGCGGCCACCACTTCCTCATCGACCTCTTCATCTATGCGGACGGGCTCATCGACTGCGGGGGCCTGGTCACCGTCGAGGAGTTCGAGGAGAAGGTGCGCACCGGGTGGGTGGCCACCAGCCTGCCCGAGGGTGGGGAGGCCTCCGCGGACGAGCTGGCGGAGTGGAGGTTCAGCGAGCTGCGGAGCTGGCGGACTCCGGAGCAGTTGGTCGCCGAGGTCCGCGACACCGTCGACCTGCTGAACGGGCGGCCCGACTCGACCCGCCGTTGCCTGGCTGCCGTCGAGGTCTTCCTCGCCGACCGGACCGAGGAGAACCGGGCCGCGGCCCGGGCCGCGTTCATGGCCGTGCCGGCCCCGCAGCGGTGCCGGGTGCTGGGCGACATGGATCGGAAGGACGCCCCGCTGCGCGCGCTGGTGGCCGGGCCGGGCGGCCGGACCTACCTGCCGACCGAACCGCCGGTCACGCAGGAGGTCTACGACCGCGCCCTCGCGTACTTCGAGGAGCGGGCGGCCTGGAGCGCCGAACGGCCCGCTCGTGTCCCGGCGGACGGGCCGGTGGCGTCGCACGCCCCGGCGGTCCGGCTCTGCCGCTTGTCCCCGAACGAGCCGGTGGAGGATCCCGGCAGGCTCGGGCTGCGCAACGAATACCCCGCCCCGATCACGGTGGGAGAGGTCGGCTACCCGTCCGTCACCCACGCCTACTGGGCCTTGTCGGTGGCTCAACCCGATGTCCGGGCCGCGGTCGCGACCGCCGGGACCGCCTCCGCCGCAGGCACGTTGGCGGCCGGGGCGCCCCGCCGCGAGGGCTGGGAGCACCTGCGCACCGCCGTCATGACGCGGCTGCTGCGCGCCAAGTACGAGCAGCACCCCGAGCTGGCCGAGATCCTGCTGGCGACGGGCGACGGCACCCTGATCTACGACGACCTGCACTCGGCCTTCTGGGGCGACAACGCCGGCCAGGGGCGCAACTGGACGGGGCGTCTCCTCGAACTCGTCCGTTCCGAGCTGCACGCACGGCGGGCCGGGATCCCCGGGCTGTGACCGGATCGGGTGAGGAGTTCCGGGGATCCCCGGCGGCACCGGTCAGATGAACGGCACAGGTCAGATGACCGGCGGCCCCGCCTCGATGCGGCGGAGGACCGGGGGTAGGCGGTCGAGGTCGGGGCCGCTCTGGAGCTGCCGCTCGTCCCACCAGGTCGCGCCGGCGTCGTGCAGCGGGCCGACCACGTCCTTGGCCCTGGCCGGGCGCAGGGGCGTGGCGCCGCCGAGCACGAACTCGAAGGGGCGCTCGGCCCCGGTCGTACGGTGCTCGCGCACGTAGCCGACCAGCTCCCGTACCTCCGTCACGTCCGGCGGGTGACCGTGCCGGGCCGTCTCGAAGAGCGGCACCGCGCCGTCCCACCGTGCTGCCCGCCGCATGGGCGCGCGGCGCGGCCAGAAGCCGCCGATCCACACCGGCGGACGGGGCTGCTGCACGGTGGCGGGCACCAGCGTCACGTCGCGGACCTCGTAGTGCCGGCCGTGGTGGTCCACCGGCTCGCCGGACCAGAAGCGGCCCAGCAACTCCAGTCCCTCGTCGAGCCGTTCGGCGAGGATGCGCGGCTCGGCGGGGTCGCCGAAGCTGCGGTACTCGTCGTCGAGCGGGCCGCCCAGGCCCGCGGCGAAGATCGCCCGGCCGCCGCTGAGGTGGTCCAAGGTGGCCACCTGGCGGGCGAGTTGCTGCGGACGGTAGCGAGGGACCGGCGTGAGCAAGGTGCCCAGTCGGATCCGGGAGGTGGCCAGCGCGGCGGCGGTCAGCAGCATCCAGGGGTCCCCGAAGGGGCGGCCCTGGTGCCGTCGGTGCAGGACGTGGTCCCAGACGAAGAGCCCGTCCCAGCCCGCCTGTTCGGCGGCGGCCGCCACGGTCGCGACGTTGCGGGGGTCGGCGAAGTCGCCGAAGTTGGGGATGTTCACGGAGAACCGCATCCCAGCAGGATGCGCGGCCGACCGCGAAGTGGCAATCGAATTCGGACCGGCAGGGTCGGGCGGGTCAGGGGGTCAGGGCGCCAGGGGGCCGCCCGGGGTGAGGGTGAGGTGGGTGAAGCGGGTGGCGATCAGGCGGTGGGCCTCGGGGGTGGGGTGGACGGCGTCGGGGTGCGGGTGGATCTCGTGGTCGGGCTCGCCGTACAGGGCGCGGCCGTCGAGGTAGTGGAGGTTGGGGTCGCCGTCCGCGACCCGGGCTTCGACGATGCGGGCCAGTTCGTCGCGGACCACGGTGAGGGTGAGGCGGCCGGGGCCGGGTTCGCCGGTGGCGCGGAAACGGAGGGTGCCGGCGGTGAAGTCGGGGGCGAGCGGGCCGGGGGTGTGCTCCTGGACGGGGCAGAGGATCGGGGAGACGACCAGGAGGGGGGTGGTGGGGTGGCCGTCGCGGATGGTGTCGAGGAAGCCGTGGACGGCCGGGGTGAAGGCGCGCAGGCGCATCGCGTCGGCGTTGACCACGTTGATGCCGAGCTTGAGGCTGATCAGGTCGGCGGGGGTGTCACGGATGGCACGGGCGGTGAAGAGGTCGAGCAGGGCGCTGCCGCCGAAGCCGAGGTTGGTGAGGTCGAGGCCGGCGGCGAGCGCCACGAGGGCGGGCCAGGTCCCGGTGGGGTGGGTGGCGTTGGAGCCGTGGCTGATGGAACTGCCGTGGTGCAGCCAGCGGTTGCGGGTTCCGGCGGGTACGGGGGTGAGGGGCGCGTCGGAGTCGAGGGCGATGAGTTCGGTGGTCTCGGTGTGCGGGAGCCAGATCTCGACGGTTTTGTCGCGGGCCGGCAGGCCGGTGAAGTGGGCGGTACCGGGCGGGCCTTCGGTGAAGGTGGTGCGGCCGGTGGCGAGGTCGATGGTGCGCAGGTTGCCGCCGGGGACGGTCGCCTCGGCGGTCTGCCGGCCGTCGACGAGGAGGTCGTAGACGCCGTCGGGCAGGTCGGGCACGCCGGGGTAGGCGCGCTTGGTGGGGACGGTGTGCAGTGCCAGCGTGGTGGCGCGGGTGCGGAAGGCGAGCCGGACGCCGGAGGGCTGGGACTGGGCCATCGCGAGCTGCTCGTCGGGGATCTGGCGGCGGGCACGGGCGGGCAGTCGGTGCGGGATCAGGCCGCGGCCGGTGTGTTCGACGTCCAGGTGGCCGTGCAGGAGGGCTTCGGTGACGGGCGTGGTGATCATGGCGTCTCTTCGTTCTGCGGTGTGGAGCTCTGCTTCCTACGAGCAGTATGGGATTGCCTAGATGGTTTAGGCAAATGGAAAGTCTGTGTAGGTGCAAGCAGGGGATCCGGCGTCTCTCCGCTTGAGGGAGTCTTGAGCGGTCGAGCTGGTCCGAACGGGCCGGATGCCGGATGATCGGCCCCGCGGGGCCGGACCGGACCGGAACTCCGGCACGAGCGGCACGAGCGGCACGAGCGACACGAGTGACACGGGTGAGCAGAGGGGCTGCGCGAATGGAAACGGCACGCACACTCGTCCTGGTGGCGGCCACCGTCACCTGCGGACTGACCGCCGGGCTGTTCTACGCCTACGCGTGCTCGGTGATGCCGGCACTCGCCCGGGTCGAGGACCGGACGTTCATCGAGGTCATGCAGCGCGTCAACGTGGCGATCCTGAACGGCTGGTTCGTGCTCGGCTTCGTCGGCGCGCTGCTCACCACGGCCGCCGCGGTCGCCCTGCACCTGCCCTCGGACGGTCACCGCGCGCTGCCCGCCACGATCGCCGCCCTGGTGCTGTACGGGGCGGCGATCGGGGTCACCCGTGCGGTCAACATCCCGCTGAACGACGAGTTGGAGAAGGCCGGGGCGCCGCAGGGGATCGCCGACCCGGCGGCGGTGCGCACCCGCTTCGAGGCGCGCTGGGTGCGCTTCAACGTGCTGCGTGCGCTGCTGTGCACGGCCGCACTGGGCTGTCTCGCCTGGGCGCTGGTGGTCGACGGGCCGCACTGAGCGGCCCGTCGACCTTGCCGGCCTCCCCGGGCGCCCCCCCGCGCCACGCCCGCCCGCGGGGTCATAAA
>NZ_JBHWIV010000169.1:0-302 GCF_042731675.1 Kitasatospora sp. NPDC059827
GGCCGGAGCGGCGCCGTTAAAACGATGAGGTGAGACGGGTATCGGGCACTTGGAAAGAAGCGACTGGGAAGGATTGAAAACCGCGGCCCCCTCGGAAATCCGAGGGGGCCGCGCTTGGCCGGCGAATGGAATTGCATCAAGAAGGGATGGATAGACAAGTAGATCCCGCCTGTCTCCCTGACGGTGAGGCAGGCGGGAATCTGGGGGCAACGTGGAATTGATCAAGGAAGCCGCTGAGGGAAGACTGAAACGTTGCGGCGCCTCCTCGGCATGCCGAGGAGGGGGCGCGCGCGCCGTGGGCC
>NZ_JBHWIV010000169.1:312-4748 GCF_042731675.1 Kitasatospora sp. NPDC059827
AAATTTAACTACCACCCCCGTGCGGTAACACTCATAGTTGCCGGCCCCCCCGGCCCTGCCCGTGCCCCCGCCGCGATCGCCGTGCACCTCAGGCCGGGATCATCGGGGTCATCAACCGAGATCGCCAGTTTTCGTCGCTCTGACACGAATTGCTGGGATCGACTGCCCTGGTTGCCAGCGTCTGAGATGCTGAGGGTCCATCGAGGGAGGCTTCAGCCATGCAGTGGAAGATCCATGGGGAACGTCCGATCTACGAGAACCCATGGGTGAACCTGTGGCTGGCCGACATCGAGCAGCCCGATGGCCACCGCTGGGAACACCACGTGG
The DNA here is from genome assembly GCF_042731675.1 of Kitasatospora sp. NPDC059827. Taxonomy (NCBI): domain Bacteria; kingdom Bacillati; phylum Actinomycetota; class Actinomycetes; order Kitasatosporales; family Streptomycetaceae; genus Kitasatospora; species Kitasatospora sp. NPDC059827. The sequence continues at coordinate 640 of NZ_JBHWIV010000169.1, forward strand.
TGAAACTGCGCCACCTCGCGGTAGCGGCAGTAGTGAACGACCAGAAGCAGGTCCTCATGATGTGGCGGCACCGCTTCATCACCAACACCTGGGCCTGGGAACTCCCGATGGGTCTCATCGAGCCGGATGAGACCCCGGCAGGGGCGGCGGTCCGCGAGACCCTGGAGGAGACCGGCTGGAAGATCGGCGAAGTCAAGCCACTGATCTACGCCCAACCGGCCAACGGAATCACCGACTCGGAGCACTTCGTCTTCCGGGCTGATGCCGTCGAGTACGTAGGCCCGCCGACAGAGCGCAACGAGTCCGACCGGATCGAGTGGGTCTCCCTGTCCGAGTTGCGCGGCATGATCGACCGCCGTGAGATCGTCAGCAGCGGCACACTCGTGGGCGTGCTGTACCTCCTGTTGGACGAGGCAGGCCTCTGATCACCCGGTCATGCCGGTGATCCGGTTGGACAGTTCCGCGACTGGGGCGCTGTTGCGGTAGGGCCTGAGGAGCTGGCAGAACTCCTGGAGGTGGGCCGTTACCCTGGGGGACTCGACACCTGCCGCCAACGTGAAGGCCTCCGATGCGGTCGTGCATGCCAATTCGACCTCTCGCTGCTGGATTTGGGTGCGCGCGAGCCAGAAGGTGTGGAACGCGCGCCCCCTGAGGTTCGCCGTCGGCTCGGCTTCCAGTCCTTCGGCGATAAGAGGCTCAGCAGCTTCGGCTTCGCCCAGCTGGCCAAGGGCGATGCCGGTGTCCACGGTGAGCTTGGTGCGGTCGAAATACTGAACCCAGCCAGGTCGTCATCTCCGTCAGCGATGCGCTCGAAGTGTCGATGTGCCTCGGTGATCGCGCGATGGCTGCCTCCCGATCGTGCGCACTTGCGTGGCCGAAGGCCTCGCGCATCGACAGCATGGCCAGCACCCGGGGTGTTCCAGCCGCAAGGCGCGCGTTGTCCTGTGCAGCTCGGGCCAGCGTGATCGCGTCCTGCGGTTTGTCTTGGTATGTCGCCTGGAGGCTCAGGCAGGCAAGCACATTGGCGATGAACGTTCGGTCGTCGATTTCTCGCGCGAACCGAAGTGATTCGGAGAAGTAGCCCTGCGCCGCGCTGTACTGCCGCGCGTCGAAGTAGGTCCAGCCGGCAAGGCGGGCGAGCTCGGCTGCGATGGCGTGGAGCCTGTGCCGGTAGTTCGGGTCTACGGTGTCCCGCATAACGCCCGTGACGTACCTGAGTTGGCCGATCACCGCAGGCCGGAGCGTCTCGCCGCCGTGCTGATCGTCTCGCATCCAATAGTCCTCGATGGAAACCTGGAGGGAGCGAAGGACATTCGGCGTGACCCTGGATCCAGCTGCGATAGCCAGGATGTCATCCAAGTCGCCTCCAGCTGACCGCGAAGCAGGCGCAGGCCCGACCGCCGAAGGCGAGCCTTCATGGGAGGCGGATGGCCGTTCCCAGGTGCGGTCTGCCAGGCCGAGCATGTGGCCGGGGATCCGTAAGCCGTCCGCGATGCGCTCGATGACGGCCATGTTGGTGATCTTCGGTCGTCCCTTCATCACTTCGCCCACCCTGCTGGGCGTCAGCTCACATGCCCGGGCGATGCGTGAAGGGTGGAATCCTGCTCTGCGCTTGGCAAGTTGGAAGATCCGCGCGAAGTCTCGATCCGCGCAGGCCGCCCTCATCTCGGGGTCCGCGAGCAGGCGATGCGGGAGCCCAGGCGACCCCATTGGCTCACTCACGACAGGCCCCCAGCGGCAGAAGGATCATCGCTCAGTGTTACTTGAGATAACTGAATGCAAGTTTACCCATCGTGGGTACACGCGCTGGCCTTATCTCAAAGCAGCTGACTCGGGATTCTGGTGGTCGTCCGGCGAGATGCCCGGAGCACCCGACTGAGACGGCCCCACCAATGAACTACATCGACACCGCCACGATCCCGAAGCCGCGCACCTGGGATGTCGAGCCGAACCCGGCGACCATCCGGCCGACGCGTCAACTGATCCGGTCCATCGCTGTCTCTTGGCGTGTTCCGTTGACGGACAACGCCTTGCGGGACGTGGAGTTGTGCAGTGATGAGGTGCTGGCCAACGCCATCAAGCACGTGCAGGAGCGATGCCGCGTCACGGTCCAGTGGACCGGCCTCCGCCTTCGGGTCGAGGTCGCGGACTGCAGCCCGCTGCCGCCGGTGAGCAGGATGGCGGACGACATGGCCACCGACGGCCGCGGCCTTCTCCTGGTTGGGGCCCTGGCTCACTCCTGGGGCTGGCATCCAGTGGAGGCGGGCAAGGTGGTGTGGTTCGAGGTGGTCCCCGACGAGGGTGTGATGGGAGACGTGCGGCTCGGCGCACTCGTCCTCGCGGCCCAACTTCGGGAGCGGCACAGGGGGTGGACGTCCAAGAGTGAGCTGGGGGCGGAGGTTGTGCGGTGACATCGCCTGCGGCCTTGTCCTGGCAGGAGATCCGCTCGATCGGCGCTACGCCGACGCCTGTTCGAAATCCTTAGCGGAGGAGGGAAAGTGCACGACCTCATCGCCAGCCCGTTCCTGGACGAGTACGTGTTGGTGCGCCCCGGCAGCCGTGGCGGCCTCCGGCTGCCGCAGGCCGACTACGAAGAACTGCGCAACCACGACCGCGCCCAGGTGGCCCCCGCATGGCTCGCGGAGGCAGTGGGCGCACAGTGGGCCGACCTGGACGTCGCCGGACTGCCGACGGCGGAGTTCCTGTTGGTCCGGCAGCCGTCCCCGTGGGGGTACTCCCGGGCGTCGTGGGAGATCAATCTCGGCTGCAACTATGCCTGCAAGCACTGCTGTCTGGGGCTCAAGGTCAACTCGGGCATGGCCCTGGCGGACAAGCTCACCTGCCTGCGCATCATGGCCGCAGCCGGTGTGCTGTGGCTCCAGATCACCGGCGGCGAGCCCACGGTGGACAAGGACTTCATCGCTTCCTACCGGACCGCGTTCGAGCTGGGCATGATGATCACGGTGTCGACGAACGCCTCGCTGCTGTGGCGCGAGAACCTGCTCGCCCTCTTCCGGGAGTGCCCGCCCTACCGGGTCACGGTGTCGATGTACGGCGCCGCGAAGGCCAGTTACGACGAACTGACGCAGCGCCCGGGTGCCTGGGACCTGTTCGTCCAGGGGATGAACGCCGCCCGCCACGCCAAGCTGCCGCTGCGGATGAGCATCGTCGTCACCGAGGACAACGCGGACGAGGAACAGGCGATGATCGATCTGTGCCGGTCGTGGGGGCTGGAGTACAACGTCTTCACCAACATGACGCCGACGATCTACGGCGGCGCCGAGTCGCTGACCGCGCAGTCCAAAGAGCACTTGCGGATGCGACGACCGTTCGCCGGGTGCAACGCGGGCCACACGTTCTTCCACGCCGACCCGCACGGTCTGGTGTCCATCTGCAAGATCGGCCGTGACGACCAGATCAGCCTTCCCGGCGAGGGGATCGACGGCCTCGCCCGGCTCGGCGCCATCGCTGACCGTCTCATGCTTCGCACTGGTGGCTGCTCCGGCTGCCGGCTCTCGGGGTCGTGCACTGTGTGCCGGCCGCTGGCCAAGCACTACCAGGAGGCGAAGGCACCACTCGCAAGTTACTGCCAGCACGGGATCAAGAAAGCAGGATGACCATGACCGCTGTAGCTGTCGAACTCTCCCCGAGGCGCCCCCTGCCGGGTGACGGCCCGTCCCAGCGTCTGCCGTACCTGACGCGGCCCCTCCAGGCCCCCGCCCAGCCGGTCACCGAGATCACCACCGTGGCTGACCTGGACGACATCATGGAGTCGATCAAGTGCTCGTGCTCCGCGGGCGACGACAACCCGCACTGATCGCGTTCGGTCGGTGACGCTCAGGCCCTGGCGCGGTTCGCGTCAGGGCCTGAGGCCTGTGCGGGAGCCGAGTAGCGTGGGTTCATGGGATTCCGCTGGGACTGGATGCGTCCCCGAATGTCCGCGCCGTACCTGCCGACACTCGGCCCCCTGCATCCCGAGGCCCTAACTGATCGTTTCAGAATGAGTTGAGCTGCACCCTTGTACTCGACGATCTTGGTCGGCAGGCTGTCCGGGTGAGTGTCGATCTTGTTCCGGATGACCTGTGGGAGCGGGTGGCTCCGCTGCTGCC
>NZ_JBHWIV010000170.1:0-4525 GCF_042731675.1 Kitasatospora sp. NPDC059827
GGGGGCCCCCCCCCCCCCCCCCGGGCCGTTGTCGGGGGCCTATCGTCGCGGCGTGCTCATGCGCAGCCCGCGACGGGGTCGCCGCGCAGGATCGAGCCGAACAGCTCCTGCAACTCGGCGCCTGGGTCCACGCCGTACTCGTCCGCCAGGGTCCGTCGGGTCCGGTGGTACGCGTCGATCGCGTCGGCCCGCCGACCGGACCGGTACAGGGCCTTCATCAGCAGCCAGCTGAACCGCTCCCGGGTCGGGAATCGCGAGGTGAGCGCGGGAAGTTCGGCGGCGACCACCGAGAAGTCCCGCGCCTCGGACAGCCTCGCCTCCCACAGGCTCTCCAGTGCCAGCAGCCGCAACTCCTCGAAGCGTGCGGCCGCTTGGGCCCCGAGTGCGTAGTCGCTCACCTCGGGGTAGGCCGTTCCCCGACACAGCGCCAATGCGCTCCCCAGCGTCCGCCCGGCCTTCTGGTGCAGTCCTGCTTGGAGTAGTCGCCGGCCGTCGTGCAGAAGGCGTTCGAAGAGCGTTGCGTCGATGCAGTCGGTGTCCACCGCCAGTACGTAGCCGTTCGGCTCGCGCCTCAGAACGGTGTCGCGGCAGCGGGGTGGCCGGTTCGGCTCCAGGATCCGCCGGAGATTCGACACGTAGCTGTGCAGGTTCGTCATGACGTCGTTCGGAGGATTCCTCGGCCAGACGGCTTCGGCAAGTTGCTCCGCCGTCACGGGTTGACCCGGAGTGAGGAGGAGGGCGGACAATACCGCCCGCTGGCGCGCCGAGCCCGGATTCACCGATATTCCGTCAGCCTGTACGGCTAACGGGCCGAGGACACTGAAATCCATTGTGTGACCATCCGCCATAAGTCACTCCCAGTAACGAAAAACGCTTCGACCGCTCGGCGGAAACCCCTTGATCCCAGGACCGGTCCCGGAGAGTTTCCGCACGGTTGGAGACAGAATACTTGTAAATCGTCGGGATAGAAGGTCTGGATCGATGTCGCACCTCTTGGTATGGCACGCCGGCATGCGATCGCATCGGCCGGTCGGGATGCCCGGTTGCCCAGGATCCCCATGGCGCCCATGGCGCAGGCCAGTCGGCCCGGCGACGCCCCGCTCGGCGGTCGGGGGCTCCGCGTGATCCGGCTCACGTGAGCGCGGGCTCATGAATGTGCACGTTCTTGATCGTCTCGCGCCCGGCCTCCACGCCCCGACGGGCCGGCGGTGCGACAGTCGTGCGCAAATGCGCTGTGCCGCAGCCGGATTGAGCGGCGGGCAGGTTTCGCCCAAGGGGGGTTCGCACGAGTCGCCGCCCGGTCGATCCCCGTCTATATGAGAGTACTGTGAATGATAATCAAGTACTGCCTCGAATGGGCAATTTGGTGAGACAATCAGGTGTGCTCACGTCAACACGCTGATTCGGGTGGATAGTTGGCGAGAACCGACCCCTCACATCGGAGCGGCGGGTCGGACTCCCGGGGCGCGGAGGCCGGGAACGGCTCGCTCCAGCGGCACGGGACGACCTGCATACTGATGCGCAAGGGCTCGGCGTGCCGATGGACTCGGCGGCGACGGCCGCCGACGCGACGGCCGACCTGGACGTCGTCGGGCTCGTCCCCAAGGGCTCCCGGGCCCACGACGGCATGACCACCCGGCACTGCGGCAGCGAGGCGGCCCCGTGCGCCCGGACGGCCGGCGGCCCTCGGTCCGAGTCGGTGCGGTCGAGATGTCCGGGCAGAGCTCCCGGTTTCCCCGGAGCCCTGCCCGTGGAGAGGTGTCAGACCTGGTGGTCGAACACCACGGTCACCGGCGCGTGGTCGCTCCAGCGCTCGGCGTGGGAAGCGGCGCGTTCGACGTAGGCCTCGACGGTCCTGCCGGCGAGGCCCGGGGTGGCGACCTGGAGGTCAATCCGCCAGCGGAACGACACCTTTTCGAAAAAGGTCCACCCGTTCGAGTGCAGCCTGTTCGAGGGTGCCTGCTGGCCGGGGCGGTAGGGGGGTGCCCATGGGCATCATGACGGATTCGGCGCCGGTTCGGGCGGTGGTGGGTTCGCGTGTCTCGGACACGCACGGTAACGAGGGCAAGGTGTCGCACCTGATCCAGGCGGAGACGGCGACCCGGCACGCGCTCTCGAAGGAGTGGGAGATCGTCGGGTCCTTCGAGGACTTGGACGTCTCCGCGGAGGTCACGCCGTGGAAGCGTCCGGACCTGGGTCCGTGGCTGACCGAGCGGCAGGGTGAGTGGGACGCGTTGGTGTGGGCCAAGGTCGACCGGGCGTTCCGCTCCGCGAAGGACTGCGCGGACGTGGCGCACTGGGCGGAGGAGAACCACAAGGTCCTGGTGTTCACGGACGACGGCATCACCCTGGACTACCGCAAGGGTCAGGAACGCTCGTTCGGGAACGAGCTGGCCAAGGTCTTCCTGATGCTGGCCTCGATCTTCGCGGAGATGGAGCTCAAGAGGATCAAGGCCCGCGTCACCGCGGCGCACAGGCACCTGCGCAAGACGGACCGATGGGCGGGCGGGCAGCCGCCGTACGGCTACCGGATCGTGGACCGTGTCGGTGGTGGGCGCACCCTGGAGCCGGACCCGGTCACCTCCGAGGCCGTGCGCTACATGGGCAAGCTCCTGCTGGAGGAGCAGAGCCAGTGGATGATCGCCACTGCCCTGGAGGCCGCCGGCTTCGACACCCCGGCGACCCACGCGTACAAGAACCAGGGCGACACCTACACGAGCAAGCGCAAGACGCCGCCGTCGAACCACTGGAACCCCACCAGCGTGGGCAAGATCCTGCGCTCGCCGGCGACGATGGGCCTGAAACTGACCGGCCGCTCCGTGAAGGCACGTAAGATCGCCCGCGACGCCAAGGGCCTGCCCATCCGCATGGCCGAGCCCCTGTTCACCGAGGAGCAGTGGGCCGCGATCCAGGCGGCGATGGACGAGCGCTCGATCACGAAGGAACGCTCGAACGGCGCCTCGCCCTGGCTCGGCGTGCCGCACTGCGACCGCTGCGGCGACCGGTTCTACCGGCAGGTGAACCTCGCCAAGAACGGGAAGGTCTACGAGTACTACCGGTGTGCGAAGACCGCGGGCAAGCCGGCCTGCAAGGGCCAGTCCGTCAAGGGCGAGCGCGTCACCGCGGCGATCACGGCCCTGGTGGAGCGCCTGGCCGGGCTGGCGATGACGGTGCGCAGGTTCATCCCCGGCGAGGACCACACCGAGCAGCTCAACCACGTCACCCAGGCCATGAAGGATCTCCGGGAGGAGAAACGCCGCAACTTGTTCGACTACCCCGGCGGCGACGACGAGTACTCCGAAGCCCTCGAAACCCTCGTCGACGAACGCCGCCGCCTCGCCGCCCTCCCACAACGCCCCTCCACCTGGGTCGAGGTCGAGACCGGAGAGACCTTCGCCGACGCCTGGACCCACGCCGACCAGGAAAGGCGCCGCCGGCTCCTCCTCGGCCTCAAGGCCCGCCTCTACATGACACCCGACATCGAAGGCTGGTACCTGCCCGCCGAACTCCAAGCACGATCAAAGCAGTTGGCGGCTCGACGTAGGCTGGGTGATCCAGAGGCGGTGCGGGCCTGAAGTCGGCGGACCAACGACAGGGCGATGCTGATCTGGTGGCGCGCGAGCTCCCGCGTTCTCGGGACCGTCCGGCGAGGATCAGGGCTTGGCCTCCGACGACATGAACGACCGCGCCGGGCGAAGGGACACGGTCTGCGGCTGTTCGTCGGCTGCTGGCCGGTGGAGCCCCGCCTACGAGGATCTCGCCACCTCCAGCAGCCAACTCTCCCTCGACGGCTGGCTTCACCGAGCTCCTGCACGAAGCTGCGTTCGGCGACGCCGTCCGTCTCGCCGACCCGGCCAGGGGCAGGGAGTTGGAGGCGCTGGGGATGGTCTGGTCGAAGCAGGCGAACGCGTGGGAGCGCGGCCACGCCTACGCCCGGGCCTGGGCCGTCCACCACGGCCACCTCGCGATCCCCGCCGCCGAGAGGTTGGACGGCTACGCGGTAGGTGCGTGGATGCGCCGCCGGCGCAAGGCCGCGGGCCTCACCTCCGTCCAGGCCGGCGCGCTGGACGGCCTGGACCTGCTGTGGCGCCTGGAACCGGACTGGAACAGGTTGTACCGCCGCCTGCTCGCCTACCTCGCCGCCGGCGGCACCACGGACGGTCCGGCGAACCGCGCTGGCCTGGGCGACGACCCGGCGTTCCGGCCCGAGGTCGGGGCTGCGCAAGCAGGACTTGGCCCGCACCGGCGGGAAGCTGACCGTGTGGCAGACCGTGCTCCTGGACGCGCTCCACGGGCACGTGGCCGAGACCGTGACCGGCTGACCCGTCCCGCACGGCCTTCTGTCCCGAACAGCCTGGGCCGCGATGGCGGCCGGACCGCAGGTGGCCGGCGGGCTGTGCCGCGCGGGCCGCGGCCACGGTGCCCGGCACGCGGTCGGCGTTCCCTGCTCCGCGGCGGTGCCGGGGAGCAGGGGACGCTCGCGGGGTTCGCCGCCGGGCCCGGGCGTTCAGCCCTGCCGGCCTGT
>NZ_JBHWIV010000171.1:0-4163 GCF_042731675.1 Kitasatospora sp. NPDC059827
TGGTACTGCAGGGGGGACCCTGTGGGAGAGTAGGACGCCGCCGAACAATCATTCAGAAAAGCCCCTGATCCCTTCGGATCAGGGGCTTTTCGCATGTCCGCTCAGTTGTCGTCGTCCTCGTCGGGCAGCTGGGCGTCGTCGGTCTTCGGCTGACCCTGGGCTTGGGCCGGCTTGGGCTCCGTGGTCGGGGCGTCCGAAGGCGCCGCCGAGGCCGGTGCCGAGGCCGGTGCCGAGGCCGGTGCCGAAGCGGACGCCGACGGGTCGGCCGGCGCTGCGGGTGCTGCTGCCACTGCCGCGGTGCCCCAGGACGGCCGGTCGAGCCACTTGTCGGCGGTGTTGGTGAGGCGGGCGACGCCCGTGCCGTCGGCGCGCATGCTGTAGAGGTCGGCGCCGCCGCCCGCGGGGGCCTGGGCGAAGACGATGGACTTGCCGTCGGGTGCGTAGGCCGCGGCGCCGTAGAAGGCGGTGGACGGGGCCGGGGTGAGGGCGCCGATGGCGGTGCCGTCGGGGTGGACGGTGTAGATGCCGCCGCCGGGGGCGTTGTCGGGGCCGGCCGGGTAGGTGGTGAAGAGGATCTGGGTGCCGTCGGGGGACCAGGTCGCGCGGTCGCCCGCGCGCAGCTCCCAGGGGGTGAGCTGGCGCAGCCCGGTGCCGTCCGTACCGACCACGTAGACGGCGCGGCTGTTGGCGGGTTGTCCGGTGGCGCTGGTGCGGTACTCGAAGGTGAGCTGCTTGCCGTCGGGGGACCAGCTGGGGTTGCTGACGGCGCCGGAGTAGGGCTTGTCGTTGGTCAGGAAGGTGAGCCGCTGGACGTTGGTGCCGTCGGGGCTCATCAGGTAGAGGTCCGAGTACTGGACCTGGTTGTTGTGGGCCTGGTCGAGGGCGCCCCAGGAGCGGCTGAACGCGAGCTGCTTGCCGTCGGGGGAGAAGGCGGGGGCGCGTTCGTCCTCGTTGGCGCAGTCGGCGGTGCCGCTGCCGGCGTCGCAGAGCTGGCTGATCTGGTGGGCGTTGTCGCCGCCGGTGGTGACGGTCCAGAGCCGGGCGGTGCCGGACTGCGGGTCGGTGCGGTCGAAGGCGACGGCGCTGCCGTCGGGGTTCCAGTCGGGGTGGTCGTCGCGGGCGCGCGCGGGCGGCTGGGTGATCTGGTGCTGGTCGGCGCCGTCCGGGCCGAGGGTGACGATGGCGCTGGTGGTGCGGGCGGCGTCGGTGTAGGCCCGGCTGACGATCAGTCCGTTGCGGGTCTCGGCGTGCGCCGCGGCGCCGACGACGCCGGGGGTTGCGGACGGGGTCGGGTCCGGGGTCGCGGTGGGGGACTCCGGGCGGATCTCGGAGAGTGGGATGTCACCGGGTTCGGCCCCGCACCCGGTGAGCAGGGTGCCCAGAAGCAGGAGGCCCGCACCGGCGGTTGCGCGGGTGCGGGCCTTGCCGCTGGTGGGGGACTGCCGTGTGCCGGCGATCCGTGTCATCTCCGTCTCCGACCTTTCCGACCGCTTCGACGTGTGCCCCGGTCCGCGGTGGGAGGGACGCAGGACGCATCCAGGAGGAAGGCCCCTGGAAGGAGCTGTCACTGTGTCAGACGGGGTGTGTCGGCGGCCGGGCGACACGCGACGGATCGCATTGGCTCGGTCACACGGAGTAGACGGCTCGGGGGCGGGTCAGCCCCGGGCGGCGCGGCGCTCGGCCTTGGCGAGGGCCTCCGCCTCGTCCTCGGCCTCGGCGACCTCCAGGGTCGGCGCGGTGCCGCCGAGCTGGGCGGGAAGCCACCAGCTGTCCTCGGGGCCGGAGGGCTTGCCGGGGTACTCGCGCTGGGCCCGGTCGAGCATCTCGCTCATGGCGGCGCGCAGCTTTCTGGTGACCATGACGGGCTTGTCGTTCGGGCCGAGGTGAATCGGTTCGCCGATCATGATCGTCACCGGGACGTGGCGCTTGGTGAGGGTCTTCGGACGGCCCTTGGTCCAGAGCTGCTGCGTGCCCCACAGGATGACCGGCAGCAGCGGGGCGCCGGAGTCGGCGGCCATCCGGGCGGCGCCGGTCTTGAACTTCTTCAACATGAACGAGCGGCTGATGGTCGCCTCGGGGAAGACGCCGACGACCTCGCCGGCCTTGAGGGCGCGGACGGCGGCCTCGTAGGCGGGCTGGCCGTCGGTGCGGTCGACCGGGATGTGCTTCATGCCGCGCATCAGCGGGCCGGAGACGCTGTGCCGGAAGACGTCGTCCTTGGCCATGAAGCGGGTCTTGCGCTTGCCGCCGCGGTAGGCGCCGAGGCCGGCGAAGAGGAAGTCCAGGTAGCTGATGTGGTTGCTGACCAGCACCGCTCCGCCGCTGGCGGGGATGTGCTCGGCACCGATGATCTTGATCCGCACGTCGAGCGCGCGGAAGGCGGTGAGTGCGGCGCCGATCACCGGCGGGTAGACGAACTCTGCCACGGTCAGTCCTGACTTCCACGGGCCGGGGCCCGGTACGGCGGGTACCCGCGTCGTGCGCGGGGGCCGACCGGAGCACGGCACGCCGCGGCGGTCACGGGTGATACACGGAGATGATCCCCCGAACGAGTGCCTGCTGTCACCTGAGGCGTGCGGTCAAGCGAATATTCACGGTGTGATCTCCGTGATGAATCCGACCGGGAACTTTTCCGGCCCGCCGCCCGCCCCGCCGCCCGCCCCGCCGTCCGGGCCCGACACTCGCTCCGATCAGGCCCCGGCGCCCAGGCGGCCCTGGGCGCGGCGGACGATCGGGTAGATCTCGCAGCCCGGGCAGTAGCCGAAGGCGGCGTTGAGGAAGGCCGCGGCGAGGGCGAAGCCGGCGGTCAGCAGTCCGAGCCAGCCGACGCCGGTGAGGAAGCCGAGGGTGCCGATGACGGCGAAGACGGCCCCGCCGCCCTGGGCGAAGCGCAGTGGGCGTTCGTCCTCGGTGGTGGTGGGCGGCGCCAGGCGCGGGGCGATGAGGAGGTGGAACAGGCCGACGTACGGGGAGCGGCGGGGGCCGGCGACCGCGCCGACCAGGAAGACCAGGGCCTGGAGAGAGAGCAGCAGGCCGCTGCCGGTGATCAGGACGGCGGCCAGCACCGCGCTGGTGAGCGCGGCGGCGAAGCGGTGACCTCGGGGGTCGGTCTGCAAGGAGTCTCCGGAGTGGTCGCGACGGGCGGCTGCGGCGGGGCGCGTCAGCGACAGCGGGCGGTGGTGACGGGCCTCGGGTCGACGACGCGACGGACGGTCAGCAGCGGCGGGGGGAGGGGGGCGGAGTCCACCCGCCGATCGTACGGGCCCGGTGTCGGCAGGTCGACCTCCCTTTCGGAGCCCGTACGCGCTGCCGCAGACTGGGGGGATGACCGGACTCGTGGTGTGCCTCGTCGTACTGGCGGTGGCGAGCGGGTTCGGGCTGGTGAGGGCAGGGCGCGACGGGAGGCTGCGGGTGCGCACCAAGGACGGGACGGTACGGCTGTCGGAGGAGGATCTGGGCGGGCCGCTCGGTGAGCGGGCGACCCTGGTGCAGTTCTCCACCGCCTTCTGCCAGCCGTGCCGGGCGACCCGGCGGGTGCTGGTCGAGGTGGCCGGGATGCTCGACGGGGTCGTGCACGTGGAACTGGACGCCGAGGCGCAGCTGGAGCTGGTCCGTCGGCTGGAGGTGCTGCGGACGCCGACCGTCCTGGTGCTGGACGCGGCCGGGCGGGTGGTGCGCCGGGCGGCGGGCCTGCCGCGCAAGGCGGACGTGATCGCGGCGCTCGGCCAGGCGGTGTGACGGGCGGTGTGACGGGCGGGGGGACCGGCGGCGAGGCGTTGGCCGGAGGGGGCAGTGAGGGGATTCGTCGACGGTTGGTACCCCCCGTGAGGTGGGGCCGGCCCTCGGCTGGGGCAGGATGGGCGCAAGCGGCGGTGCCGGCCGTCCGACCTAAGCTACTGGCCAGTAGTGACCACTGCGCTACCGCCGAGTATGCTGCCAGGAAGTTCCGGACCGGCACGGGAAACTCGCTGCCCGGAGCGGGTGCGTGCCGTGTTCGCACCCGCTTGCACGCCGCAGCCGTCGGACGAGACCAGTACAGGAGACAAGGCCGTGAGCTTGAGGATCGTTGTCTGTGTGAAGTACGTGCCGGATGCGACGGGTGACCGTCGTTTCGCGGACGACCACACCACGGACCGGGAGGGTGTGGACGGCCTCCTGTCGGA
>NZ_JBHWIV010000172.1:0-4101 GCF_042731675.1 Kitasatospora sp. NPDC059827
GCTCCCACCCCGGCGGGGTGGGAGCCGGCCTCCGGTGCGGCGCGGGTCAGGCCAGGCCGTTCAGCAGCTCGCTCACCGGCTTGCGGCGGCCGGTGAAGAACGGCACCTCCTCGCGGACGTGCAGCCGGGCCCGGGAGGGGCGCAGGTCGCGCATCAGGTCGACGATCCGGTGCAGCTCGTCCGCCTCGAAGGCGAGCAGCCACTCGTAGTCGCCGAGCGCGAACGAGGCCACCGTGTTGGCCCGCACGTCCGGGTAGCCGCGGGCCATCTGGCCGTGCTCGGCGAGCATCGCGCGCCGCTCGGCGTCCGGCAGCAGGTACCACTCGTAGGAGCGGACGAACGGGTACACGCAGACGTAGTCGCGCGGGCGCTCGTCGGCCAGGAAGGCCGGGATGTGCGACTTGTTGAACTCGGCCGGGCGGTGCAGGGCCATGTTCGACCAGACCGGCTCCAGCTGGCGGCCCAGACCGGTGCGGCGGAAGCGGTTGTACGCCTCCTGGAGGTCGTCCGAGTCCTCGGCGTGCCACCAGACCATCAGGTCGGCGTCCGCGCGCAGCCCGGAGACGTCGTAGGTGCCGCGGATCGTCACGTCCTTGGCGTCCAGCTGCGCGAACAGCTCGTCCACCTCGGCGGCGAGGGCGGTGCGGTCCTCGGGCAGGGCGCCCTTGAGCTTGAACACCGACCACATGGTGTAGCGGATGACCTGGTTCAGGTCGCGCGCCTTCTTCTTCTCGGGCCGCTGCTCGGGCTCCCGCTCAACGCTCTCAGTCATGCGCCCATTGTCCTCTCCGTGGAACCGTCCCCGGTCGTCGGGGTCAACCGTTCGTCGATGTGCTCACCGACGGCCGCCGCGGCGGCGGCCGCCGAACCGATGCAGGCCGGGATCCCCACCCCGTCGTACGCGGCGCCGCACAGCGCCAGGCCGCCCACCGCCCGCACCGACGCCCGCACCCGGGCCACCCGGTCCGGGTGGCCCACCGGGTACTGCGGCAGGCCCGCCGTGAAACGCGACACGAAGGTGTCGTACGGCCGGGCGGTCAGGCCGACCGCCTCCGCCAGGTCCGCCAGCGAGCGGGCCACCAGCTCCTCGTCCGGCAGCTCCAGCACCTCGTCCTCGCGGTGGCGGCCCAGCGAGGTGCGCAGCAGGAAGGCGTCGGGGGCGGAACGCTGCAGCCAGCCCCACTTGTTGGAGGAGAAGGTCGAGGCCTTGATCCGGCGGCCGTCCACCGGCGGCACCAGGAAGCCGCTGCCGGCCGGCGGCTCGGGCAGGTCGGCGCGGCGGAACGCCAGGGTCACCAGGGCCATGCCCGCGTACTCGACGGCGTCCAGCTCGGCGGCCGCCGCCGGGGCGTCCGCCCGCAGCAGCCGGGCCGCGGCCGACGCCGGCACGGCCAGCACCACGGCGTCGGCGGTCAGCACCTCGCCGCCGGCCACCACCCGCCAGCCCTCGGGGGTGCGGCGCAGCTCCTCCACCGGGGTGTCGGTGCGCAGGTCCACACCCGCCTTCACACAGGCCGCGGCCACCGCCGCCGGCAGGGTGCCGAGGCCGCCGCGCAGCCCCTGGAACACCGGGGTGCCGACCACCTGCGGCCGGGACGCCAGCGCGTGCACCCCCTCGACCAGCGAGCCGCCGCCCCGGGCGATCGGCAGCAGCTGCGGCACGGCGGCGCGCAGCGAGATCTCCTCGGCGCGACCGGCGTAGACACCGCCCAGCAGCGGCTCCACCAGCCGGTCCACCACCTCCTGGCCGAGCCGGTCGGCGACGTAGCGGCCGATCGCGACGTCCGCCCCGACCTCGCCGGCCCGCTCGTGCCGGGCCCGCTCCAGCCCCTCGGCGCTCAGCACCCCGGAGGCGGCCAGCGCCTCCAGGTCACCCGGGACGCCCATCACCTGCCCGCCCGGCAGCGGCCGCAGCGCGCCCCTGGTCCAGATCGCCGCCTTGGCGCCGGTCGGCGGCTCCAGCTCCGCCCCCAGCCCGACGGCCCGGGCCAGCTCCACGGCCTCCGGCCGCCGAGCCAGCACCGACTCGGCCCCGAGGTCCACCCGGACCCCGCCGACCTCGCCGCCCCACAGCTTCCCGCCGACCCGCCCCGACGCCTCCAGCACCGTCACCCGCGCCCGCGCCGGCCCCCCGGCCGCCCCGCTCAGGAAGGCGGCCGCAGCCAGCCCCGCGATCCCACCACCGACGACGACGACCTGTGCATCCGACATGCCTCGCAGTCTCGCAGGTCTTTACACGGATGCCTCAATCCGCTGCACGCCTGCTGTCGGGCACCAGCCCGTCGAGGTCGATCTCGATCGGAAAGGGCACCGACCGCACGAGCTTCCCTCGGAAGATTCCGGCCGGACTGTAGGTGGAGGTCGCGGGTTCCAGCTCGAAGGCGTGCACGACCGGAAGGCCGCCCTCGTCCTCGACGATCCAGTAGTGCGGGATGCCCGCCTCGGCGTACTTGAGGAGCTTGACCCCCCGGTCACGGCACTCCGACTCCGGCGACACCACCTCGACCGCGAGCAGCACCTCACCCGGGACGTACCCGGTGCGATCCGGATCGAAGGGCGACCGGGACACCAGCACGTCCGGTTCCAGTCGGTTCCGCTCGTCCAGCGTCACAGTCATCCGGCTCTCCACCCGGACACCCTCGGGAGCGGGCCCTTCCAGTGCTCCGGTGAGCCATGAGACGACCCGGCTGTGCCAGGAGCGCTGAGGCGTCAGCCGGAACACCAAGGCGCCGTGCAGCAGCTCGGTGTGCGGCGGCGCCTGCGGCAACCGGTCGAGATCATCGGCGAACCAGCCCTCGATGCGGGGCGCATACATCCAGTCCGGAAGCTCACGCACCGGTCCAGCGTAGCGAGTTCGGGGGCGTGCGAAGTCGGCTCCTGGCGTTGCGGCGGGCTGGGGTCGAGGTCGTGTCCGTCCCGGGGCCGAGCTGTGATGGACCTGCGATCTGCCGGGCGGGTCCGTCGGGCAGGCTCTTGCGTCCAATGGCAGGAAATGCCAACGGACTTGGGGAGGGGCCGGGGAATGGGACGACGGACGAGGGCCGGGGTGCCGGTGGTGGCGGTGGCTGCCGCGGTGCTGCTGGTCGGGGGTTGCAGTGCGAGCGGCGGCGGGGACTCGGGGCGGAACGACTCGGCGGGAGCGCCGGCGAAGGCGGCCGGTGGGGCGGCCGCGCCGGCCGCGCCCGCCCCGGCGGGCGGGCAGCCCTCCGGGGCGCCGGCGGCGGCCGGGGTCACTCCGGCCGCGGACACCCGGCTGATCTCGTACACCGCGCAGCTCTCGCTGACCACCAAGGACGTCGGGCAGGTCCTGGGCAGGGCGCGGGAGTTGACGACCGCGTCGGGCGGTTACGTGGGCGGCGAGTCGGTCAACGGCGGCGGCGCGGACGAGTACGGCCAGTTGACGCTGCGGATCCCGTCCGCCGCCTACCAGCAGACCCTGGACCAGCTGGCCGCCCTGGGCCGGGTGGTCTCGCGCAAGAGCCAGGCGGACGACCTGACCCAGCAGGTCGCGGACGTGGCGAGCCGGGTGCAGACCCAGCAGGCGAGCGTGGACCGGGTGCGGGCGCTGATGGCCCAGGCCAAGACGCTGAGCGACATCACCTCGCTGGAGGGCGAGTTGAGCCGCCGGGAGGCGGACCTGGAGTCCTTGCAGAAGCAGCAGAAGGAGCTGGCCGCCCGAACCTCGTACTCGACCGTCACCCTGGACGTCCGCCGCGAGGCGGTGGCCCCGACGCCGACCCCGACGCCGACGGCGGCCGGGGGGAAGGGCTTCGGCGACTCGGTGGGTTCGGCGCTGGGCGGCGGCTGGCACGTGCTGGTCGCGATCGGGACCGCGCTGGTGGTGGCGCTGGCCGCGGTGGCGCCGTTCCTGCTGGTGCTCGGGGTCCCGGGGGCGCTGCTCTACCGGTACTGGCGCCGGACCCGCGCACGGCCGGCCGTCCGGCCCGAGCAGCCCGGGGAGCCCGAGCAGCCCGGGGCCTCCGGGGCCTCCGGGGAATGACGCACGGCGGCGGGCCCCCCCACACCCCGGGGCCCCCCCCCGCCGGGGGGCGGCCCGGCCGGGCCGCGGGCCCCAAAGGCCCCACGCGGCGGGGCGCCGGT
>NZ_JBHWIV010000173.1:0-3617 GCF_042731675.1 Kitasatospora sp. NPDC059827
AAGGTGGACGCCCTGGCCCAGATCGCCAAGGCCAACGACGTGGCCGCCGTCCTGGTGACGTCCTCCGGCGAGGGCAAGGAGGTCGCCGCCCGCGTCGCGCTGCGGATCGGCTCCGGCATCATCACCGACGCCATCGACCTGGAGGCCGGCGACGGTGGTCCGGTCGCCACCCAGTCGGTGTTCGCCGCTTCCTTCCAGGTGAAGTCCACGGTCACCAAGGGCGCCCCGGTCATCACCGTCAAGCCGAACGCCGTCGCCCCGGAGGCCGTCGCGGCCGCCGGCGCGGTGGAGAACGTGTCGGTGGAGTTCACCGGCAACGCCGCCAAGGTCACCTCGCGCACCCCGCGCGTCTCCACCGGCCGCCCCGAGCTGACCGAGGCCGCCATCGTGGTCTCCGGCGGCCGTGGCGTCGGTGCCGCCGAGGGCTTCGGCGTGGTCGAGGAGCTCGCGGACGCGCTCGGCGCGGCCGTCGGTGCCTCGCGCGCCGCCGTCGACGCCGGCTGGTACCCGCACAGCAACCAGGTCGGCCAGACCGGCAAGCAGGTCTCGCCGCAGCTCTACATCGCGGCGGGCATCTCCGGTGCCATCCAGCACCGGGCCGGTATGCAGACCTCGAAGACCATCGTGGCTGTCAACAAGGACCCCGAGGCCCCGATCTTCGAGCTGGTCGACTACGGCGTGGTCGGCGACCTGTTCCAGGTGCTGCCGCAGCTCACCACCGAGGTGAGGACCCGCAAGGGCTGATCCCCGCGGGACGGGTCCCCAGGACCGGAGGGCGTGGTACCGGGTGCTCGGTACCACGCCCTCCGTCGTCGTGCCCCGGGTCTCGGGGAGTGCCACGCCGGCCCGTAGAGTCGGCCCGACGGCGCCCGGGCGCGGGAGCCTCCGGCGCGAACAGGGCGAGGACGAGGGCGAGGACCGAAGCATGGCACTGCTGACGGCACTTCACGGCGACCACGGCGACGCGGCGGACGCGCTGCGGATCGACGGCCGGACGCTCTCCCGGGAGGAGCTGCTGGGCGCGGCGACCGCGGTGGCCGACCGGGTGGCCGGGGCCCCCGCGCTGGCGGTGCTCGCCCGGCCCACCCTGGAGACGGTCACCGCCGTGGTCGGCGGGCTGCTGGCGGGCGTCCCGGTGGTGCCGCTGCCGCCCGACTCGGGCCCCAAGGAGCGCGAGCACATCCTGCGGGACTCGGGCGCCGTGCTGCTGGCGCACGCCGTCGGGGAGGACGCGCCCGACGCCGGGCCGGTGGCGGCCCTGCCCGTCGACCCCGTCGAGCGTTCGGCGACCACCTACGCCGAACCGGCCGCCGACGCGACCGGTTTCGTGCTCTACACCTCGGGCACCACCGGCGCGCCCAAGGGCGCGGTGATCCGGCGGGCGGCGATCGCCGCCGACCTGGACGCCCTCGCCGCCGCCTGGCAGTGGACCGCCGAGGACACCCTGGTGCACGGGCTGCCGCTGTTCCACGTGCACGGGCTGCTGCTCGGCGTGCTCGGCGCCCTGCGCACCGGCAGCCGGCTGGTGCACACCGGACGGCCCACCCCGGAGGGGTACGCGCAGGCGGGCGGCAGCCTGTACTTCGGCGTGCCCACCGTGTGGTCCCGGTTGGCGGCGGACCCCGAGGCGGCCGGGCGGCTGGCCCCGGCCCGGCTGCTGGTCTCCGGCAGCGCGCCGCTGCCCGTACCGGTCTTCGAGAAGCTGGCGGCGCTCACCGGGCACGCCCCGATCGAGCGCTACGGGATGACCGAGTCGCTGATCACCGTCAGCACCCGGGCGGACGGCGAGCGGCGCCCCGGCAGCGTCGGGCTGCCGGTGGACGGGGTGCGCACCCGGCTGGTCGGCGAGGACGGCGGGCCGGTGCCGTACGACGGGGAGAGCGTCGGCGAACTGCAGGTCAGCGGCCCCACGCTGTTCAGCGGTTACCTCAACCGGCCGGACGCGGACGCCGAGGCCTGGACGGCGGACGGCTGGTTCCGCACCGGGGACGTCGCGGTGATCGGGGCGGACGGCTTCCACCGGATCGTCGGCCGGGCCTCGGTCGACCTGATCAAGAGCGGCGGCTACCGGATCGGCGCGGGCGAGGTGGAGGCCGCGCTGCGCGACCACCCGGCGGTCGCCGACGCGGCCGTGGTCGGCGCGCCGGACGAGGACCTCGGACAGGTGATCGTCGCGTACGTCGTGCCGGACGGCGCCGTGACGGGGGAACAGCTGACGGCCTTCGTGGCGGAGCGGCTCTCGGTGCACAAGCGCCCGCGCCGGGTCGTGCTGGTACCCGAACTGCCCAGGAACGCACTGGGAAAGGTGTTGAAGAAGCAGCTGCTGACGGAGCACCGAGGCCACTGATGAGGGGGCGTCGGGACACGCCCGGCGGTGACGGGTGTTCACCCTGATGCGCCGTCGGGCCCGGAGCCCGGGAAACCTTCCTTTGGCGCACTCCACTGCGCGCGGTGAGCGGACGCGTGCCTAACGTGACGAGCAGGCAGAACTGAATCCACGGGAGACATGCCGCGGCCCCCGGTCGCACGGCCGGGGGCCGCGGCATGTCGGACCGGGGACTGCCGAGGGTACGGACCGGCGCTGCCGGGGCGTACCGCGTGTCCGCAGCAGTTTCCGCAGCCGCCCTTCCGGCGGCCGTACGCCGCAGTGCGTTCGCAGCAGTGAAGGAAGTCAGCAGGGATGACCACCGTCAACACCGGCGCACCGGATGCCGCCGACGAACCGACCGGGCAGCACGCCCCCGCCGCCCGCCCCGCCACCGCCCGTCCTTCGCGGGCCGCGCGGATCCGCCGGGGGATAGGCATGGCGGCCGTGATCGCGGTCGGCGTGGGGACCATCGGCCTCGGCACCGGGGTGACGCCCGCCGCGGCCGAGAAGGCCCCGGCGCACGCCGGGTGGGACGGCTCGCGGTACTGGTTCAAGAACAGCCAGGGGCAGTGGCGCTGGACCACCCACTACAGCGTGTACGTGGCGCGGACCAGCGGCGGCAAGTCCTCGGCGGGGTCCTCGTCCTCCGCGAAGCCCGCCAAGTCCTCGAGCGGCGGGATCAAGCAGGGCTGGGACGGTTCGCGGTACTGGTTCAGGAACAGCAAGGGGGAGTGGCGCTGGACCACCCACTACGACATCTACCTGCAGCGGACCGGCGGTTCCTCGTCCTCCTCCGGCTCCTCGGGGTCCTCCCACGAGGTGGCCGTGGACGGCGACGTCGAGACCGCGGTGGAGTACGCGCTCGCCCAGCTGGGCAAGCCGTTCCGGACCGCCGGCAACGGGCCGGACGGGTACGACTGCTCGGGCCTGGTGCAGCAGTCCTTCCGGCGCGGCGGCATCGACCTGCCGCGGGTGGCCAACGACCAGTACGAGGCCACCACGCCGATCAAGGCGAGCCAGCTGCGCCGCGGTGACCTGCTGTTCTGGTCGCCGGACGGCACCGCGCGGGGCATCCAGCACGTGGCGATCTACCTGGGCAACAACCGGTACGTGGAGGCCGCGCGGCCCGGGACGCTGATCCGGATCTCCGGGATCAGCAGCGGGTACTACCCCGCGTTCATGGGGCGGCCGTAGCGCCCGGGGTGCGGGGCGTCCGGCCCCGGGGCCGGGGGCCCCCCCCCCCCCCCCC
>NZ_JBHWIV010000174.1:0-3615 GCF_042731675.1 Kitasatospora sp. NPDC059827
CCAGAGCGGCGGGGGCGGCGCCCCCCGCCCGCCCCGCCGGGGGGGGGCGGCGGGGGCCGGGGGGGGGGGGGCGCCCCCGCGGGGCGGGGCGCGGGGGGGGCCGCTGGGGGGGGCCCCCTCGCGGGCCCCCCCCGGGGCGGCCCGGGCCCCGGGGCCGGGCGGGGGCCGGGCCCCTCCCGGGTCACCCCGGTGGTCCCTGTCCGACCCCCGGGATGAGGGGGAGTGGTCAGGAGACGGGTGTCACGTCGGTACGCCGGTGGTCGGTCGGCTTAGTACCAGTGGTTGGCCTGCCAGAAGTTCCAGGCGGCGTTCGGGCTGCCGTAGCGGGTGTTCATGTAGTCCAGCGCCCACTTGATCTGGGTGGCCGGGTTGGTCTTCCAGTCCGCACCGGCGGAGGCCATCTTGGAGGCCGGCAGCGCCTGGCCGAGGCCGTACGAGCCCGAGCTCGGGTTGGTCGCCGTCACGTTCCAGCCGGACTCGTGGGAGATGATCTGGCTGAACGAGGCCAGCTGGTTCGCCGGGACGATCTGGGCGGCGATGGCCTGCGGGGAGGCGGTCGCGGCGTTCGCGGTGGCGGGCAGGACGCCCGCGCCCAGGGCGGTGAGACCAGCGGCGCCGGCGAGAATCGCGGCGGAAGTGCGCATACGGAGCTTGAAAGTGGGCATGTAGAACAGGACCTCAATCAGGTTGGGCCGAGTCGCGCCCCACCCAGGACCACGGGCCGGACAGGGGCCGTTGCGGTTGTGGGGCGCGACTCGGCGGTAAGCCGTCGACCGGTGGGACAGGAACCGGTGCGGCTGACGACGAGAGCCATTGTTGCCAGACGGGATCGGCCGCCGCCAAGACCCCCTCGTTACGACGCACCGTCGTAGGCGCGAGGGTGGCCGTGGATTCGAAGGGCGGCCCGGGCGGGGTGCTCGGACCGGGGTCGAGCCGGGCGGACGCCGGTCGGCCGACGGACGGTCCAGGGGTGCGGCGGGGGGCTCCCGGCCACCACTACCCGCCGTCGTAGCCGCATTTCGGCTGTGAGCGCACTCACCGTTTGGGCGGCGCGGCCGTCACCGGACGGTCCGGTCACAGCACTTTGGGTACTGACGATCTGTGCCCGGCGCCACAGGAATCGGCCACGATGCGTGACCGTCCCCTGATCGGAGGTCACCGAAGGCCGTCAAAGGCCGCCGGGGATCACCGAAGGTCGCCGAGACGGCGGTGCCGGAGCGCCCGGGCGGCGAGCCGGTCCGCCTCGCCGGCGGCCGACAGCTCGCCGAGCGCCCGCGCGACCGCCGCGCCCAGCCGCTCGCAGAAGGCCGCCGGCTCCTCGGCGGCGTCCGGCAGCTCGGGGACCACCTCGTCCACCAGGCCGACCGCCGCCAGCTGCCCGGCGCCGATGCCCTGCGCCCGGGCCAGCTCGGCGGCGTGCGCGCCGTCCCGGTGCACGATCGCGGAGGCGCCCTCCGGCGGCAGCGGTGCCAGCCAGGCGTGTCCGGCGGCCAGCACCCGGTCGGCCGGGAGCAGCGCCAGCGCCCCGCCGCCGGACCCCTGGCCGAGCAGGACGGCGAGGACGGGCGTGCGCAGCGCCAGCAGGGTGGTCAGGCAGTGCGCGATCTCGACCGCGATGCCCTCCCGCTCGGCCCGGGCCGACAGTTCGGCGCCGGCCGTGTCCACCACGGTGACCAGCGGCAGGCCCAGCTGCTCGGCCAGTCGGGCGCTGCGCCGGACGGCTCGCAGGTCGGCGGCGGTGAAGGGGCGCTCGTGGTCGCCGCCCTGCCGTTGCCGGTCGCCGCCCTGCCGTTGCTGGCCGACGACCAGGACGGGGTGGCCGCCGAGCACGGCGAGGGCGCGGACCAGGGCGCCGTCGTGACCGCCGGGGGCGTCGAGCAGCACCAGTTCCTCGGCGGTGCGGCGCAGCAGCTCGCGGGTGCCGGGGCGGTCGGGGCGGCGGGTGCGGCGGACGGAGTCCCAGGCGTCGGGGGGTGTGGCAGTGGCGGGAGCGTGTGCGGGAGGGAGAGGGGCGCCCTTATAAGGAGGAGGGACGGTCCCGAGGACCGCGAGCGTGCGGCGCAGCAGTTCGCGCAGTTCCCGCGGCGGGACCACGGCGTCCACCAGCCCCTGCCCGGCCAGGGTCTCGGCCCGCTGGACGTCCGGCGGCAGCTGTACGCCGCGCAGTTCCTCGTACACCCGGGGGCCGAGGAAGCCGAGGCGGGCGCCCGGCTCGGCGAGGACCAGCTGGCCGAGGGTGCCCCAGGAGGCGAAGACCCCGCCCATGGTCGGGTTGCGCAGGTAGCTGAGGTAGGGGAGGCCGGCCGCGCGGTGGGCCTGGACGGCGGCGGTGATGCGGAGCATGCAGAGGAAGGCCGCCGAGCCCTCCTGCATCCTGGTGCCGCCGGAGACCGGCAGGGCGATCAGCGGGAGGCGTTCGGCGGTGGCGCGCTCGACGGCCCGGGTGATCCGTTCGGCGGTGGCGACGCCGATCGAGCCGCCGAGGAAGCCGAACTCGGAGGCGACCAGGGCGACCGGCCGGCCGTCGATCAGGCCGCGGCCGGTGAGCACGGCCTCGTCCAGGCCGGTGCGGGCGCGGGCCCGGTCGAGCGAGGCGCGGTAGTCGGGGTCGGCGGTGGGGAGGGACGGGGGTTCGTCCCAGCTGTGGAAGCCGCCCGGGTCGACCAGCAGGCCGATCAGCTGGTGGGCGGTCAGCGCGGTGGCCCTGGCGGTCCGCCCGCCGTCGCCCGTGCCGCCGCCCGTGTTCGTGCCGTCGCTCGTGCTCGCCCCTGAGCCCGCGCTCGCCCCGCCGCCCGTGCTCGTCCCTGCGCTCGCGCCCGTGTCCATGTCCACCCCGTCAGTGATCGTTCCGGTCCGGCACGGTCCGTCACTCTATGCGGCGCGGGCGCGGCGCTGTGGGAGTGCTGTGAAGGTGTGAGGAGCCCGACAGCGGGGGCGGACGGAAGTTCGACAGCGGTCGACCCAAGGATGGTGCGGACCGTTCGTGGACGGCTTCGGCGTACTGGTTCCGGTGGCCGGCGTACGGGTGAAGTCGCTGATGGGGCAAGCGAGTTACCCGTCGGTAAAAAGTTGATTCAGGCCTTCCGGAGTTGTCGGTGGCCCGCCACACTGATGGACATGACCCGCACTCTACGCGCGTGGAAGACCCGCGCTGCCGCCATCACCGCCGTCGCCCTGATGACCCTCGCCCCCGTCGCCGTCGCCACCGAGGCGCACGCCGACGTGAGCGGCACGGTGTGCCTGTCCGCGCTGCCGTCACAGGCCACCGACACCCTGAACCTGATCGCCTCCGACGGGCCGTTCCCGTACTCGCAGGACGGCGTGGTCTTCCAGAACAGAGAGGGCGTGCTGCCGAGCCAGTCGTACGGGTACTACCACGAGTACACCGTCATCACCCCGGGCGCCCCGACCCGCGGTGCCCGCCGGATCATCACCGGCGAGTCCTCCCAGGAGGACTACTACACCGGTGACCACTACGCCACGTTCTCGCTGATCGACCAGACCTGCTGACCTGCTGATCTGTTGATCGAGTCCCGGTACGGCTGAGTCCACGTGCGGCTGAGTCCCGGTACGACGGGGGGCCGGCGGATCCTTACGCCGGGGCACCCTCGTAAC
>NZ_JBHWIV010000175.1:0-3450 GCF_042731675.1 Kitasatospora sp. NPDC059827
GGCGGGGCGGCGTTGGGGTGCGTGCATCGCAAGGCGGAGGAGGGAGCCCAATGCAGCGCATTGGCGACCGACGACAACGCGGCGAGGTGCGTGCCCCGGCGTCGGCCCGCAGACGGGAGTTTGAAGACGGACCCTAGGGGTGCGTCGGGCCGAGGACCCACAGCTCCCGGCCGAGCGTGTCCAGGCACCGCACCGTGCCGAACCGTTCGTCCCCGGCGGACAGGAAGCCCTGCGCCGCTCCGGCCAGCACCGTCCGGGCGACCCCGTCGCCCCGGGTCCAGGCGCCGGTCAGCACCAGTGCCCCGTCGGCCAGCTCGGCACGCTGCACCCGGGCTACCGAGGCGGTCAGCAGCGCGGCGTTGACGTCCTCCAGCTCGGCGGGGGAGAGGTACGGCCCGGCGGTGGGGGAGAGGTCCGCCGCGGCCCGGCGCCGCAGCTCCGGCAGGCCGTAGTCGCGGACGGCGGCGACGGCGTCGTCCAGCGGCAGCCGCCAGCGCGGCCCGGGCAGCACCTCCCACCAGACGTCCTCACCGACCGGCAGTACCTCGCCGATCCGGGCCCGCCAGACCTCGACGCCGCCCCCGGCGTCCGGGCCCGGCCGCTCCCCGTCGGTCCCGCCGCCACCCGCTCCGTCGGCGCCAGCCGCCCCGTCGGCGCCGCCACTGCCCCCGCCACCGGCCCGACGGACCACGCGGAGCCCGAAGGTGAAGGCGACCCGGTCGGCGGCGGGCCGCTCGACCAGCTCGACCAGCAGCCGGTGCGTGTCGTCCGACAGGTCGAAGGCCCGCTGCCGACCGGTGAGGCCCAGGGCGCGCAGGGCGGGCGCGAGGTGTTCGCGCAGTCCCGTCGTGTGGAGCTCGTGGGCAGTCGTCATCGCGGTCTTTCCCTGCTGGTCGTGCGGTCGTCCCGGCCCCGCTCCGGCCGGGGACAGCCCGGAAGCGCCCGCCCGAACGGGTTCGGGCGGGCGTCGTAAGAACGGGCGCGGCGGGGTCACGGGGTCACGGCGCGGGGTCACGGCGAGGGTCGGGCGCGTCGGTGGGCCCGGCGTCCGGGCGCGGTCGGCGCCCGGATCGATTCGCCTACCGACAAGGTAGGCAGGGGCGGTGTCCCGGGGCTGCGGGCGAACGGCAGCCGTCCACGGGACCTTGGCCCCGTCCGGCCCGGTCCTTCGACCGGAGCCGACCCGTTGGCCCGGATGGCGCATCATGTGGCGGGTGCAGAGTGCAGAACAGCCCGGAGCGGGCACCGGCAGCCCCCTCGGCCGGTCCGGACCAGTACCCTCCGTCGGCCCACCACCGGGCGGGGGCCCCGCTCCCACCGACCTGACCGAGGCGGTCCGCGCCGCACAGGAGGGGGACGAGGAGGCGTTCCGGCTGCTGTTCCGGACCGTCCAGCCGGGCCTGCTGCGCTACCTGAGGGTGCTCGTCGGCGGGCGGCCCGAGGACGTCCAGGACGCCGAGGACATCGCCTCCGAGGCCTGGCTCCAGATCGCCCGCGACCTGCGCGGCTTCTCCGGCGACGGCGACGGCTTCCGCGGCTGGGCCGCCACCGTCGCCCGCAACCGGGCGATGGACCACCTGCGCGCCCGGCGCCGCCGCCCGGTCGCCGACCTGCCGTACGAGTACCTGGCCGAACTGGCCGCCGGGGACGACACCGCCCGCACCGCCCTCGCCACCGTCGGCACCGCCGACGCGCTGGCCCTGATCTCCCGGCTGCCGCGCGACCAGGCCGAGGCGGTGCTGCTGAGAGTGGTCATGGAACTGGACGCCGAGAGCGCGGCCCGGGTGCTCGGCAAGCGGGCCGGCAGCGTCCGGATGGCCGCCCACCGGGGGCTGCGCCGACTGGCCAAGCTGCTGGACCAGCCCTTCGCGTCCGGGGCCGGGATCCCGGCCGCCCGCCAGGCCGAACCGGCCGCCCGCCGGGCCGAACCGGCTGCCCGCCGGGCCGAACCGGCCGCCGCGGAACGGTCGCCGGCCCGGGTGCGGGAGTCCGCGGGGCAACCTGCCGTGGAACCCACGGAAAAAACTTCTCCGCAGGGTGTGACAGAACGCCGGGCCGCGACGCTGAAGGACATGAGATGAGCACCAACCGATCCCGTCGGATCGACCGTGATGCCGCCGAGCACCTGCTCGGCGGTGCCGTGGGCGGCCCGTCGGCCGGGCAGGACGCCTCGCTCACCGGACCGGACGGTCCCGGGCAGCTCGCCCGGGTGCTGGCCGCGGCCGCCGCCCCGGCGACGGCCGCCGAACTGGCCGGGGAGGAGGCCGCCCTGGCCGCGTTCCGGGAGGCGAGTCTCACGCCCGACCCCGTAGTCACACCCGTCCGGAGACGATCGATGGCAACCGCCGCGCTGGCCAGGGCCTTCAGCACGAAGGCCGCTGCCGCCGTGTTCGGCGCCACCGCGCTGTGCGGGGTCGCGGTCGCCGCCGGCACCGGAAACCTGCCGTCCGCCCTGGGCGGCCCGTCCGAACCCGAGCACACGGTCGCCGCCCCGGGCGGCCCGTCCGGCTCCCCGTCCGGCACCTCCACCGGAACGGGAACCGGCTCCGGCTCCGGCTCGGCCTCCCCGGGCGGAACCACCCGGCCGTCCATCGGCGCCCCTGCGGACCCGCACCGCACCGTCCCGTCCGACCCCGGCTCGCCCGACGGCCCCACGGCCGGCGAGCACCCCGGGCACCCCGCCCCGCCCGCCGCCCTGGTCCCGCTCTGCCAGCGCTTCGCGGACCGTACGGGCAAGGGCGAACGCCCCGGGAAGCTGGCCGGCGACCCGCTCTTCGCCCCGCTGATCGCGGCGGCCGGCGGAGCGGACGAGGTCCGGGACTACTGCGAGGGCGCCCCCGGTCAGGAGGACGGGGACCACCAGGGCACCGGCCCGCAGCCGAGCCCCTCCGGCGCCGGGAAGGGCAACGGCGACGGCGACGGCAAGGCCAAGCCCGGCAAGGGCAACGGGACCGGTACCGGCACCGGGAACACCAACGGCAACACCAACGGCAACGAGGACACCAACGGCAACGGCGACGGCAAGGCCAAGCCCGGCAAGGGCAACCCGATCCCGACGGCGTCGAACCTCCCCACCCTGCCGGACACCCGTCCGGGCAGGACCGGCCCCTCCGAGGACGAGCAGTCCGCCCGGAGATGACCCCCAGAACTCCGGATGGGCGGCGAGCGACTCCCCCCGGGCTCGTCGCCCATCCGGACCGCACCACCCGCAGTACGCACAACCACCCGAAGACCCCGGGTGGCCGGTCGGCTCCCCCGTGCCCACCGTCCACCCGGTCGGCCCCGGCCGGCCCGGCAGGCGCTCACCCCGGACGCGCCGCCGGCCCGGCCGGTCCGGAACGTGGGGCGCGCGCCCCCCCCCACCGGTGCGGGCCGGCCCCACCACCCGCGGGGGGAGGTGCGGGGGCCCCGGGCCCCCGGCGCCCCCCCCCCCCGCCCCGGGCCGCGGGG
>NZ_JBHWIV010000176.1:0-3361 GCF_042731675.1 Kitasatospora sp. NPDC059827
ACCGGGTTCCCCTTGAGCGTGACCTGAGCCATGAAAAGCCTCCTACCAGCGGTGTACGACAGACAACGCCGTCGATCCTACTGCCCGCACCCCGCGCCCGACGCGGGGTGACCGAGGAGCGGACGGCCAACTGCCCGGCCCGCCTTGACATGCTTGATCGTATCGAGAATATTGGATGCGTCCTGGTGTCCAGGGCGTCCGTGGCCGGGGAAGGGAGCGTGTGCGGTGGATCCGCTGGCCGTGCACAAGGCGCTCGCCAACCCGGCGCGTGCGGATTTCCTGCGCTGGCTCAAGACGCCCGAGCGGTACTGGGACGAGGCGTACTACCGCGAGCGCGGGGTGGGCTTCCACGTCGGGGTGTGCGTGACCGACATCCGCGAGCGTTCGGGCCTGGCCCAGTCGGTGGTCTCCGGGTATCTGCAGATCCTGCGTGACGCCGGGCTGTTGGTGTCCGAGCGGGTCGGCAAGTGGACGTTCTACCGGCGTGACGAGGAGACGATCGCGGCCTTCGCCGCGTACGTGCGCGACGAGCTCTGAGGTCGCGCCTGGCCGGGCGCCGCTCGGCCGTGGCCGTGGTCGTGGCCCTGGTGCTGTGACTTCGATGAGGGGTGCCCTTGGGCGGGTGCCCCTCTTCTTCGGCCCTGATTCATCTAACTATCTAGATTTGTCGTTGCATGGTTCGGACGGTGATCCGGCCCGTGGACGTGAGAGGGAGGCTGCTGATGGACGGCGTACGAGGTCCGCGCGCGGCGCTGGCGGTGGGGGCCCTGGCGGTCGGTGTGTTCGGAGTGATCACCACCGAGATGGGGGTGGTCGGGGTGCTGCCGCGCCTGTCGCAGCACCTGCACGTGGCTCCGGCCACCGCGGGCTGGCTGGTCGGCGTCTTCGCGCTGACCGTGGCCCTGGCCGGGCCGCCGGCCACCCTGGCGGCTTCCCGGTTGCCCCGTAAGGCGGTGCTGGTGGCGGTGCCGGTGCTGTTCGCGGTGTCCAACGCCGTGTACGCGCTCACCGACTCCTTCCCGGTGATGCTCGCCTTCCGCGTCCTGCCGGCCCTGGCGCACCCGGTGTTCTTCGCCCTGGCGCTGACCGCCGCCACCCGGCTGGCCCGCCCCAGCCGGGAGGGACGGGCGGTGAGCGTCGTCTTCGCGGGCGTCAGCGCCGGCTTCGCCTTCGGCGTCCCGCTGACCGCCTACCTCGCCGACCATCTCGGCCTGGCCGCCGCGTTCTGGAGCGCCGCCGCGGTCAACCTGCTCGCCGCCGTCGGCCTGCTGGTCCTCTTCCCCCGCCTGCCCCGGGAGCAGCACGTCTCGACCGCCGGACAACTCGGCATCCTGCGCAGCGCCCGGCTGTGGCTCGCGGTGGCGGCTGTGACCCTGATCTTCGCGGCGATGTTCGCCGGTTACGGCTTCTTCGCCGAGTACCTGGAGAACGTGACCGGCCTCGCTCCCTCCCTCACCGGCGCCGCCCTGATGGCCTTCGGCGCCGTCATGACCGCCACCGGCATCGGCTTCGGGCGCCTGCTGGAACGCGACCTGACCCGCACCGTCACCGCCTACCCGCTGCTGTACGTCGGCCTGTACGCGCTGCTCCACGCGATCGGCACCCATCCGGCCGCGATGGTCGCGGGCGTCCTGCTGTGGGGCGCCGTCCACTCCGGGGGACTGGCCGTCGCCCAGGGCTGGCTGGCCCGCGACGCCGCCCGGGCACCGGAGTTCGGCAACAGCCTGTTCATCTCCTTCTCCAACCTCGGCATCACCCTGGGTACCGCCCTGGCCGGCGCCACCGTCACGGTCGCCGGTCCCCGCCACCTACCCCTGGCCGGCGCCGCCCTGGCGGCCCTCGCCCTCGCCGCCGTCTGCGCCCGCCGTCACATCGGCCCACCCACCCCGCCGGCGGGCGGCCCGGCCCCGGCCGCGGAGCGGGCCCCGTCCCGCTGCGGGGTTCAGGCGGGCGGCGGCCAGGGCCAGGGCGCGGGCAGGGTGTAGTGCCAGCCCGGGCGCCAGGGCAGCGGTTCGCGCAGGGCGTCCTCCAGGCGGGCGTCGGCCAGCAGGCCCAGGCGCCCGGGCAGGTGGCCGGTGGCGATGCCCGCTTCGTTGTCGGTGGTCGTGGCGTGCCCGGGCCGGGGGCCGGCTACGCGTAGCGCTCGAACAGCGCCGCCACGTACTCCTCCAGACGGGCGGACAGCAGCTGCGTGGTCAGGTCGGTGCGGCCCAGTTCGCGCCAGGGCACGGCGACCTTCTCCGCGTCCGGTGCGAAGGCCAGCGCGTCCAGCAGCCGCCAGTACAGGTGGTCCTCCCCGGTGGCGGTGAGCGTGCCGCCGGCCCGCTCGTAGGCGTCGGCGAAGGCCAGGCCCGTCTCCACACCGTGCAGCAGGGCCAGTGCCGTCGAGCAGTGGGCGACGTCCAGGTCGGTGGGGCCCCAGGAGGTCTCCACCCAGTCGACGACCCCGCTGACCGCGAGTTCCGCCCCCGTACCGTCGAACAGGACGTTGCCCGGGTGGAAGTCGCGGTGCAGGAAGGCGCCTCGGTGCTCGGGGGCCGGGCGGCCGATCACCGTCACCGCGCGCTCCCACAGTTCCGGCCGCTCGGTGGCGGGCGGCACCTGCACGCGTTCGGGGGAGGTCCAGGCCTGCCAGGCCCGCGGCCGCTGGTCCTCGTAGACCTCGATGGTGTGCACGGCGGCCAGCTGCCGGGCCAGCAGCTCCACCCGTCGTGCCACGTCCCCGTCCTCCTGCACCCGTACCCCGCCGTCCAGGTGGGTCATCAGCAGCGACGGGTGCTCGCCGTGCTCGCCCCGGGCGTCCACCGCGCGCAGCCGGGCCGCCGGGATGTCCCGGGTGGCCAGCAGGCGCAGCACGTCGGCCTCGCGCTCCAGCATGCCCGGGGCGTGGCGGACGTAGAAGGGCTTGACGAAGGAGCGCAGTACCAGCGAGTAACGCCCGGTGCCGTTCCGGCCGTTGTCGCTGTTGCCGTCGTCGCTGCTGTCGCTGTTGTCGGATTCGATGTCCAGGCGCCGCATCTGCGAGGTCCACCCGCCCTTGAGCGCCCGAACGCAGGCGATCCGCTCACCGGGCGCCAGCGTGCCCTCGACCCACCGGCGCGTTCCGGCCCACCCCTGGACGTCGTCCTCGATCATGGTCGACCACCCTACGCCCCGCCCCGCGCGCCCGTGCCGACGCCCCTGGCCCCGTACGACGGCCTGGCGGCGGAGCCGCTGGTCACTAGGGACTTGGTGGGTGGGGTGTGCGGTGGGCTTCGGTGTCGGCGGCTGCGATGACTGCGGTCAGGAGGCCGGGGAAGCGTTGTTCGAGTTCCTCGGTGCGGAGGGTGTTCATCTTGGTGGTGCCGACGTAGTACTGCCG
>NZ_JBHWIV010000177.1:0-3194 GCF_042731675.1 Kitasatospora sp. NPDC059827
CGCGCGCCCCCCCCGCGGGGGCTGCCGCCGCGCGGGGGGCGCGGGGCGGCCTCCCGGGTGATCCCGCCCGGGGGGGGGCCCACCCCCCGGGGCGCCCCCCCCGCCGCGGGGCGTCAGCGCGCGCTGGCCTCGTGCACGAAGGCGACCAGGCGGCTGAGCGCGTCCGGGTCCATGGACGGCATCACGCCGTGGCCGAGGTTGAAGATGTGGCCGCTGGTGCCGAGCGCCTGGGCGGCGTGCAGCACCTCGCGGGCCTTGGTCTCGACGACCTTGGTGGGCGCGTACAGCACCGCCGGGTCGAGGTTGCCCTGGAGGGCCTTGCCGGCGCCGACCCGCTCGGCGGCGACGTTCAGCGGCACCCGCCAGTCGACGCCGACGATGTCCGCGCCGGCCTGGCCCATCAGCCCGAGCAGCTCGCCGGTGCCGACGCCGAAGTGGATCCGCGGCACCCCGTAGTGGGCGACGGCGTCGAAGACCTTGGTGCTGGCGGGCATCACCGAGCGGCGGTAGTCGTCCGGGGCGAGCGCGCCGACCCAGGAGTCGAACAGCTGGACGGCGGAGGCGCCGGCCTCGATCTGCACCTTGAGGAAGGCGGAGGTGATGTCGGCGAGGCGGTCCAGCAGGGCGGCCCAGAGCTCGGGCTGCCCGTACATCATGGCCTTGGTGTTCTCGTGGTTCTTGGAGGGCCCGCCCTCGATCAGGTAGCTGGCGAGCGTGTACGGCGCGCCCGCGAAGCCGATCAGCGGGGTCCCGCCGAGCTCGTCGACCAGCAGGCCGACGGCCTCGGTGACGTAGGGGACGTCGTCGGGCTCCAGCGGGCGCAGCCGGTTGAGGTCCTCGAAGGTGCGGATCGGGTCGGCGATGACCGGGCCGATGCCGGGCTTGATGTCCACGTCGATGCCGACGGCCTTGAGCGGCACCACGATGTCGCTGAAGAAGATCGCCGCGTCCACCTTGTGCCGGCGCACCGGCTGGAGGGTGATCTCCTTGACCAGCTCGGGCCGCATGCAGGACTCCAGCATGGGGATGCCCTCGCGGACCTTCAGGTACTCGGGCAGCGAGCGGCCCGCCTGGCGCATGAACCACACCGGCGTGTGCGGCACCGGCTCGTGCCGGCAGGCGCGCAGGAACGCGGAGTCGTGCGCGGCGCCGCGGCGCGCGGGGGTGCTTCGGCCGTCGGGGGTGGCCGCCGTCGGGTCTGCCGTAGTCTCGCTCACGGGTCAAATCTTCGCACGCGCCCGGGGGCGCCCTTCCCGGGCGGTCTCGTCGGTTCCTCCAA
This sequence comes from Kitasatospora sp. NPDC059827, assembly GCF_042731675.1. Taxonomy (NCBI): domain Bacteria; kingdom Bacillati; phylum Actinomycetota; class Actinomycetes; order Kitasatosporales; family Streptomycetaceae; genus Kitasatospora; species Kitasatospora sp. NPDC059827. Next base: position 1,280 of record NZ_JBHWIV010000177.1, read on the forward strand.
GATCTGGCCGGGTTTGCCGTTCCGGCACGCCGCTCGGACGGAAGTTGCGGCGATAACCCCGGTCTTCGACCTAGTCTTCGGGGCATGGCAGCGGTCGGCGGGCACCCCGCGCAAGGTGGCGGAACAGGTGGCGGAACGGGTCGGGAGGGGGCGCCGAGCGAGTTCCGGGCCGCCGTGGAGGCCCTCGACGGGGCCCGGCTGCGGCCGGAGCTCCAGCTCTCCCCCGCGCCGGCCCCGCGCCGGCTGGCCCCGTACGCCTTCGCGCTGACCGCCACCGTGGAGGTGGACGACGAGGAGCTGGCCGACGGCCGGCTGGTCCTGCTGTACGACCCGGCCGGGCAGGAGGCCTGGAACGGGGAGTTCCGGGTGGTCACGATGACCCGGGCGGAGCTGGAGCCGGAGATGGCCGGCGACCCGCTGCTCTCCGAGGTCGGCTGGGCCTGGCTGCTGGACGCGCTGCAGGCGCACGGCGCCGGGTACGCGGAGCCGTCCGGCACGGTGACCCGCTGCGCCTCGCAGTACTTCGGCGGTCTGGCGGACCGCCCCGCGGCGACCGAGATCGAGATCCGGGCCTCCTGGACGCCGGCCGACGGCCGGTTCGAGCGGCACCTGGCGGCCTGGGGCGACCTGCTCTGCATCAGCGCCGGGCTGCCGCCGGCCAACCCGTCCCCGCCGCCGGCCGAGGTCACGTCACTCGGTGGAGTGGTCCCGATGCCCGCCCGGCGACGCCCCCGGTCGCACTGAAGGGTGGCGTCCGGGCCGGACGGCACCGTCCGCCCCGATGCCACCCCCAGGACTGACGGAGTGTGGCTTCGGCCCTGCTCTGCGTCAATTACCTGCTCAAAGTCGATCGATCTGTCATGGATCTGATCGATTTTGTACGAATTCCAGGCATGTCGCATCAGTCATATGCGCGATTTGTCCGTATTGTTACTCACTAGATCGTGATCTTTCGCTAAAGCCGGGCACGGTAGCTGCCGAAGCAGACTGTGACCCTTTCCGAACGCGGAACACTCCGACCGCCCCCTCGGGGTTCCGTCCGCCACTCCCCGCAGGAGGCCTGGTGTCGGTCCTTCTTGAGCACCCCGCAAACGTGGTCGCCTACCGCCCGACCAAGCCCACCGCCATGGTGGTCATCGCCGATCCCCGCGTCCGAAACACCGTCACCCGCCACCTCTGGGCGCTCGGCGTCCGTGACGTGATCGAGGTGTCCTCGATCGCCGAGGCCCGCCCCCGGGTCTCCACCCCGCGCGACATCTGCGTCGCCGACGTCCACCTGCCGGACGGCTCCGGACTGACCATCCTCGCCGAGACCCGCGCCGCGGGCTGGCCCAACGGCCTGGCCCTGTCCGCCGCCGACGACATCGGCGCGGTCCGCAGCGCGCTCGCGGGCGGCGTCAAGGGATACGTGGTCACCGGCACCCGCACCAACGTCGCGATGCCCGGCCGCCCGGGCCTGCCGCTCGGTGCCGCCGGGCTGGCCGGCCGGATGCGCCGCCCCGGGATGCCGGGCATGCCGGGTGCCGCCGGTGCCCCGGGCGCACCGGGTGCCCCCGGGGCGCCGGGCCCGCAGCAGACCGCCTACCGCGAGCTGTCCGGCCGCGAGGTCGAGGTCCTGCGGCTGGTCGCCGAGGGCCAGTCGAACAAGGCGATCGGCGTCGCGATGGGCCTGTCCGCGCTCACCGTGAAGAGCCACCTGGCCCGGATCGCCCGCAAGCTCGGCACCGGCGACCGCGCCGGGATGGTCGCGGTCGCGCTGCGCACCGGCATCATCCACTGAGCCGGCCGGGGCCGAAACCGCTCCGCGAACCGTCGGGGGGGGCCGGGGGGCCGTGGCACGGGGGCCCCCCGCCCCCGCCCCCCCCCCCCCCCGGGGGGCGGGGCCCGCGGGGCGGGCGCCGGCCGCCCCCCCCCC
>NZ_JBHWIV010000178.1:0-3152 GCF_042731675.1 Kitasatospora sp. NPDC059827
CCGACCCCCGGCCCTACGTCTGGACCAAACCCGCTGACCAGATCCTCGAATCCCTCGCCGGATACATTCGACGGATCAAGGACTCAGGACACTAGCGGCGGGTGGCGTATTCCGGGACGGTGTGCATCGGGGGGCGTTCCAGGGCCGTCACGGGGTGGGTGTGGGCGGTGAAGGCGCGGGTGTGCGGGTCGCGGGTGAACTGGGTGAGGTGGGGGTGGACGAGGTCGGCGGAGGCCTTGAGGCGGTGGGAGCGGTCGAGGCGCTCCAGGGCGGTGCGGTAGATGGTGGCGGCCATCCGGCCGAGGGCCTGGCCGTCCTGGTGGCGGTGGTGCCGCACGCCGACGTCGACCTGGGCCAGGGCGTCCAGGCCGACCTGGTCCAGGGCGTCGACCAGGAGGCCGAGTTCGACGCCGTAGCCGGTGGGGAAGGGCAGCCGTTCGAGCAGTGAGCGGCGGGCCGCGTACTCGCCGCCGAGGGGCTGGACGAAGCCGGCGAGTTCCGGCCAGTGGAGGTTGAGCAGGGGGCGGGCGACGAGTTCGGTGACCCGGCCGCCGCCGGTGGGGATGACCGCACCGCTCTCGCCCGCGGCGGAGCCGCTGATCGACACTTCGAGCGGGCGGTCGTACATGGCCTTGACCAGGTGGATGTCGGGGTCGGTGAGCAGCGGGCCGACGATGCCGGAGACGAAGGCCGGGTCGAACTCGCGCAGGTCGGCGTCGATGAAGCAGACGATGTCGCCGTGGGTGACCAGCAGGGAGCGCCAGAGCACCTCGCCCTTGCCGGGGACGGCGGGCAGCCGGGGGAGGATCCGGTCGCGGTGTTCCACCCGGGCGCCGGCCTCGGCGGCGACGGCGGCGGTGGCGTCGGTGGAGCCGGAGTCGACCACGACGAGTTCGTCTACGAGCGGGATCCGGTCCATGAGCTCGCGCCGGACGGTGCGGACGATGTCGCCGACGGTGGCCTCCTCGTCGAGGGCGGGGAGGACGACGCTGACCGTCCGGCCGGTGCGCCGTTTGGCGGCGAGGAGGGCGTCGACCGGCCGCTCGGCCGCGCTCCACGAGCGGCGGCGGAGCCAGGACGCCGCCTGCGGGAGGAGGGCGTGGGTCGGTTCGGCGGGCACGGTGACTCTCCTCGGCGGGATCGGGTGGGACGGGTCATCTCGCTTGGCGGACGGTCCCGTTCAGGGTTGGCGCCTTCGGATACAGTCTTCGTACAGCGGTCGGACCTTTGCACGCCGGGGTCGCCGCTGCGCACCACCACAATTTCACAAGCTCATCCAGAGGGACTGAGGGAACGGCCCGTTGACGTCCCGGCAACCTTCTCGCTCGGCTGTCGTCGACAGGCCCCGGCGGGACAGGTGCCAATTCCGGCCTGTGGCGCGACCGCGCTGCGGGGAAGATGAGGAGAGAGGCCTCCGCCATCATGGCTATCGACATCGCCGCACCTGTTTCCGTCGACCTCGGCCCCGCCGCCGCCCTGTCCTGTCGGGAGTGCGGAACCCGCTTCCCGCTCGGCCCCAGCTTCGCCTGTGTGGAGTGCTTCGGGCCGCTGGAGATCGCCTACGAGTTCGGCGGCGAGCGCGCCGAGGAGCTGCGCAAGCGGATCGAGTCCGGCCCCGCGTCCATCTGGCGGTACGCGCCGCTGCTGCCGGTGCCGGCCGACGTCGCCTCGAAGCCCAACCTGAACCCCGGCTGGACCCCGCTGGTGAAGGCGGACAACCTGGGCCGGGAGCTCGGGTTCACCGCGCAGCTGCACGTCAAGGACGACTCGGGCAACCCGACGCACTCGTTCAAGGACCGGGTGGTGGCCTGCGCGATCGAGGCGGCCCGGGCGTTCGGCTACACCACGCTGTCCTGCTCGTCGACCGGCAACCTGGCCGGTGCGGTGGGTGCGGCGGCGGCCCGGGCCGGGTTCCGCTCCTGCGTGTTCATCCCGCACGACCTGGAGCAGGGCAAGGTCGTGATGGCCGGGGTGTACGGCGGTGAGCTGGTCGGCATCGAGGGCAACTACGACGACGTGAACCGGTTCTGCTCGGAGCTGATCGGGGACCCGGCCGGCGAGGGCTGGGGCTTCGTCAACGTCAATCTGCGGCCGTACTACGGCGAGGGCTCCAAGACGCTGGCCTACGAGATCTGCGAGCAGCTCGGCTGGCGGCTGCCGGAGCAGATCGTCATCCCGATCGCCTCGGGCTCGCAGCTGACGAAGATCGACAAGGGTCTGCAGGAGCTGATCAAGCTGGGCCTGGTGGAGGACCGGCCGTACCGGATCTTCGGCGCCCAGGCGGAGGGCTGCTCGCCGGTGTCGGCGGCGTTCAAGGCCGGTCGGGACGTGATCAGGCCGGTGAAGCCGGACACCATCGCCAAGTCGCTGGCGATCGGCAACCCGGCGGACGGCCCGTACGTGCTGGACATCGCCCGCCGGACCGGCGGTGCGGTGGAGGACGTCACGGACGCGGAGGTGGTGGCGGCGATCCGGCTGCTGGCCCGGACCGAGGGGATCTTCGCCGAGACCGCGGGCGGGGTGACCGTCGGCGTGTTGAAGAAGCTCGTGGAGACCGGTCAGCTGGACCCGTCCAAGGAGACCGTCGCGATCAACACCGGGGACGGCCTCAAGACGCTGGACGCCGTCTCCGAGGCGGGCATGACCGCCGTCATCCGCCCGACGCTGGACTCCTTCCACGCCGCCGGCCTCGCGTCCGTCTGATCCACCCCCCACCCCGCTAGGAGAGTCATGAGCGCCAACGTCCGCATCCCCACCATCCTGCGCACCTACACCGGCGGCGCGGCCGAGGTGCCCGCCGAGGGGGCCACCCTGGGCGAGGTCATCGCCGACCTGGAGCGCAACCACGCGGGCATCGCGGCCCGGATCCTGGACGACACCGGCAAGCTGCGCCGCTTCGTCAACGTGTACGTGAACGACGACGACGTGCGGTTCGCCGAGGGTCTGGCGACCGGGATCGCGGACGGTGCGAGCGTTTCGATCATTCCGGCGGTGGCCGGCGGCTGCTGAGCCGTTCCCGCTTCCCGGCCGTGCGCCGGGGGGGGGATCAGACGAGCGGAACCCGGGGCAGGCGGAGGGCTGTAGGAGGGCCGAATTTAGGTGAGGGGAGGGGTAGTCTGTGGGGGGTGTGGGGCGAAGGGATGCGCTGACGG
>NZ_JBHWIV010000179.1:0-3043 GCF_042731675.1 Kitasatospora sp. NPDC059827
ACTGATCCACCCCGAAGGGCTTCACCGTTCGACTTGCATGTGTTAAGCACGCCGCCAGCGTTCGTCCTGAGCCAGGATCAAACTCTCCGTGAATGTTTACTCGGCCCCACAATCAAGCAGGGCCGGTTCACACCCGCGTTGAGCGGCACGGCAACCACCGGAATAGGGCGGTCCCGCGCACTGCGTCCTCGCTAGTGTTTGTTTCAAAAGGAATCTCCAACCCCAGGAAACCTGAGGCCGGGGATGTCAAAATATCTGGCGTTGACTTTTGGCACGCTGTTGAGTTCTCAAGGAACGGACGCTTCCTTCGGACCGCCTTCCAGCGGGCCCTCCGGGCGCTTCGTTCTTTCGTGTTTCCAGCTTACCAGATGTTTTCCGCTCCGTTTACCGGGGCTTTTTGCATCTGAAATCTGGTGTTAACCGCCAAGTTGTGGCGACTCGGCCAACCATAGCGGGTCGGTTGCCGGAGCGCGAATCGAGGCTCGCCGTGGGTCACCCGGACGGCGGCATGATTTGTTGCTCTCGCGAGCATATACAGCAATGGTCCCGATTCGCCAAGATGGCTGTAGAGTGCGGCGCATCGGCTAAGAGGACTAGACCAGTCGCGGGTCGATGTGACGCCGGTCGGAAGACGGGTGGGGGCGCGGGTCTTCGCCCGGGAATGTCAGCAGATGTCCGAAGTTGACATGATTTAGGCTTCAGTTGATCGTCGCGCCGCGCTCGCGGCCGCTTCGCTGTATTGCGTACTTGGGAGGCACAACCATGACCACTGTGACGTCGCCGCTGACCGGACAGGTCGTCGGGCTCGCGGGCGTTCCGGACCCGGTGTTCTCGGGCGCGATGGTCGGCCCGGGCACCGCGATCGACCCGGTTCGCGAGCCCACCGAGGCGGTCGCTCCGGTGGACGGCGTCGTGGTCTCCATGCACCCGCACGCCTTCGTGGTGGTGGACGCGGACGGGCACGGTGTGCTGACCCACCTCGGGATCGACACGGTGCAGCTGAACGGCGAGGGCTTCGAGCTGCTCGTCAACAAGGGCGACACGGTGACCCGTGGTCAGGCCGTGATCCGGTGGGACCCGGCCGCGGTCGAGGCCGCCGGCAAGTCGCCGATCTCGCCGATCGTGGCGCTGGAGGCCGCTCCCGACTCCCTGGGCAACCTGGTCGAGTCCGGCGAGGCCCAGGCCGGCGACCAGCTGTTCAGCTGGAGCTGACCCCTCGGTCACCGACACACACCCGCCCCGCAGGAGTTGACGGGGCGACCCGGCACTCAGCGGTTCCCGGCGGGGCCGCTCCTCTCAGCGGAGAAACAGGAACATGGAGAAGACACTGCGCGGCGTGGGGGTCAGCCACGGGGTCGCGATCGGCCAGGTGCGGCACATGGGCACGGCGGTCCTGGAGCCCCCGGCCACCCAGATCCCGACCGAGGACGCCCCGCGTGAGCAGGCTCGCGCCCAGGCGGCCGTCGAGGCGGTCGCGGCCGACCTGATCGCGCGCGGCAACCTGGCCGGCGGCGAGGCGCAGGCCGTGCTGGAGGCCCAGGCGCTGATGGCGCAGGACCCGGAGCTGATGGCCGACGTGTCCCGCAGGATCGCCGTCGGCAGCAGTGCCGAGCGCGGCGTGTACGACGCTTTCGCGGCCTACCGGGCGCTGCTGGCCTCCGCCGGGGAGTACCTGGCCGGGCGTGTCGCCGACCTGGACGACGTGCGCAACCGCATCGTGGCGCGCCTGCTGGGCGTGCCGATGCCGGGCGTGCCGGACAGCGACGAGCCGTACGTGCTGTTCGCGCGGGACCTGGCGCCGGCCGACACCGCGCTGCTGGACCCGACGCTGGTGCTCGGCTTCGTGACCGAGGAGGGCGGGCCGACCAGCCACAGCGCCATCCTGGCGCGGGCCATGGGCGTGCCGGCCGTGGTCGCGCTGTCGGGGGCGACGGACGTCGCCGAGGGCACCGTCGTCGCGGTGGACGGCAGCTCGGGCGACGTGCTGCTGGACCCGTCGCAGGAGAAGCAGGACGAGCTGCGGGCGGTCGCCGCCGAGCGCAAGGCCGCGCTGGCCGGCTCCTCCGGCCCGGGGCAGACCTCGGACGGGCACCGGGTGCCGCTCCTGGCCAACGTGGGCGGCCCGGCGGACGTGCCGGCCGCGCTGGAGAACGGTGCGGAGGGCGTCGGCCTGTTCCGTACCGAGTTCCTGTTCCTGGACGACTCGGCGAAGGCTCCCAGCGAGGAGAAGCAGGTCGAGGCGTACCGCAAGGTGCTGGAGGCCTTCCCGGAGGGTCGGGTCGTGGTCCGGGTGCTGGACGCGGGCGCGGACAAGCCGCTGGACTTCCTGACCCCGGCCGACGAGCCGAACCCGGCGCTGGGCGTGCGCGGTCTGCGCACCCTGCTGGAGCACCCGGAGGTGCTGCGCACCCAGCTGCGGGCGCTGGCCACGGCGGCCGCGGGCCTGCCGGTGCACCTCGAGGTGATGGCCCCGATGGTGGCCGACCGCAAGGACGCCGCGGACTTCGCCGCCGCGTGCCGCGAGGCCGGGCTGGACGCCAAGTTCGGTGCGATGGTGGAGATCCCGTCGGCCGCGCTGCGGGCCCGGTCGATCCTCCAGGAGGTCGAGTTCCTGTCGCTGGGGACCAACGACCTGGCCCAGTACACCTTCGCCGCCGACCGTCAGGTCGGTGCGCTGGCCCGGCTGCAGGACCCCTGGCAGCCGGCGCTGCTGGACCTGGTCGCCGCGGCCGCCGAGGCCGCGCAGGCGACCGGCAAGAGCTGTGGCGTCTGCGGTGAGGCGGCGTCCGACCCGCTGCTGGCCGTGGTGCTGATCGGTCTGGGCGTCACCAGCCTCTCCATGGGCTCGGCCTCGATCCCCTACGTCCGGAGCACGCTGGCGAAGTACACGCTGGCGCAGTGCCGCCGGGCCGCCGAGGCGGCCCGGGCCGCGGACAGCGCCGAGGAGGCGCGGGCCGCGGCGCAGCAGGTGCTCTCCGGCGAGTAGGAACCGGGAAGAGTAGGACCCGAGAAACGCCGAAGGGGCGCCCCCACCGCACTGGTG
>NZ_JBHWIV010000180.1:0-2344 GCF_042731675.1 Kitasatospora sp. NPDC059827
GCAGTCGGTCGACTGCCCGCCCCGGCTCTCGTCGTCTGTCCTCGACGCCTCGTCCGCCCTCGACGTCCTCGACGTCCCGACGGCCCTGCGGCTCAGAACCCGCCGGACTGCTCGTCCCGGCGGCGCTGCCAGCGCTGCTCCACCCGGTCCATCATCCCGGCCTTGCGGCGCGGGGCCGCGGCCTGCCGGGGGCCGGAGCCCTGGCCCGCGGGCGCCCGGCGCCAGCCGGTCACCGCGAACACCGCGCACCCGAGCATCACCAGGAAACCGACGACGCTGACCCAGATCTGGTCCGGAACGACCATGCCGCCCATCAGCAGGCCGATCCCCACCACGAAGCCGGCGACGGCCAGGTAGACCCGCCGACGGGTAAAGGTGCGCAGCCCGGTTCCCTCAAGCGCTGACGCGAATTTGGGATCTTCGGCATACAGCGCTCGCTCCATCTGGTCGAGCAGTCGCTGCTCGTGCTCCGAGAGCGGCACGGAGTCCTCCTACTCGTCGGTCGCGGGTGCGACCGGTCCGCCTCCCCGGTCGGAGAGGCCAGTCCAATCAGCCTTGGGCACACGGTCGGACGCCCGTGCGGGGGACCCGGCCCGTGTCGTCCATATGCCCCACGCATCCGGCTGTCATGCTTACCGGCTTTACCCAGATCATACGGTCCGGGGCCCCGTTACGGAGTGGTCTGCGCCGCGTGGGACGGGCCACTTCGACCGGGCGGGGCCGCACCCGGGTCAACGCCGGACGGATCGGACAAGTGCCCGACCCGATGGAATCGGCCCGGAGCCGGGGATGATCCGGAGCACACCCGGGCGAGGAGCGGGTGTCCGGGGGTCGTCCGGGAAGCGAACCGCCGCCGGACGGCGCGCGGACCGGACGGCGGCGGACGGGCGCCGCGGGGGCTCCGGGCGGGGTCAGGCGAGGGTGGCCAGCAGGTGCAGCTGGGTGGCCACGGCGTGGAACGCGGGCTGCGCGGCAGCGGCCTCCTCCAGCTTGAGCAGCGCCTCCATGGCGCCCGGCTCGGTGTCCACCAGGACCCCGGGCACCAGGTCGGCGAAGACCCGGACGCCGTGCACCGACTCCACCCGCAGGCCCGCGCCCTCGGCCAGTCGGCCCAGCTCCTCACCGGTGAAGCGGCGCGGCATCGGGTCCTGCTCGCCCCAGCGCCCGTCCTCGGCGGAGAGCACCGTACGGGCCTCGTTGAAGTGGCCGGCCAGCGCGCGGGCCAGCACGGCGCCGTTGCGGTTGGCGGCCAGCAGGCTGACCAGGCCGCCCTTGCGCAGGGTGGCGGCCAGGCTGCCGAGCGACTCGGCCGGGTCGTCCACGACCTCCAGCACGCCGTGGCAGAGCACCGCGTCCACGGTGCCGGGGGCGACCAGCTCGGGCAGCGTCTGGGTGTCGCCCTGGACGGCCCGGACCAGGTCCGTCACCCCGGCCTCGGCGGCCCGGCGCTCCAGCGCGAACAGCGCGTCCGGGCTCGGGTCGACCACGGTGACCCGGTGGCCGAGCTTGGCCACCGGCACGGCGAAGTTGCCGGTGCCGCCACCGGTGTCGACCACGTCGAGCACCGGCTGGTCCAGCTCGGCCGCCCGCTTCTCCAGGGCCGCCCGTACCACCTCCCAGACCACGGCGGTACGCAGGGCACTGCGGGGACGCGTCGGGTACACGGTCGGGCTCCTTGGCACGTGCAGATCGATCAGGATGCCTCCACCTTAAGCCTGCCGCGCGGCCGCTCCGCCCCCGCCGGGCGGCTCGTCCCCGTCGAGCGGCAGCCGGGGTGCGGGCGGGGCCGGGCGCAGGCCGAGCAGCCGCTCGACCAGGCGCAGGAACAGCGCGGAGTTGCGGATCAGGTCGTCGGCGTCGCGGGCCGAGGCTGCGCCCCGGATGCCGGCCTCGGCGGCGGCCCGGCGACGGGCACCGGCGCCGTAGTAGAGCGCCCACTCGGCCAGTTCGGGGGCGACTTCGGGCAGCACCTCCCAGGCACTGCGGATGGCCTTTCGCCGGCGCGGGTTCTTCTCCGGCCGGCCGCGGACGGCCAGCACGGCGGCCACCGTGCGCAGCGCGGCCAGGTGCGCGGTGGCGTAGCGCTCCAGCGGATCCTCCAGCACGCGGGCGCGGGCCAGCGTGCGGTGGGCGTCGGCGAGCAGGTCGAGGGCGGCCGGTGGCGCGGCGGCCCGGCGCAGTACGGGGTGGACGTCCCGCCCGGCGGAGCCAGGGGTGGGTGGGGTGGGTGGAGTGGTCGGCAGGGCGGCGGAGTGGAGGCGGGCGGTGACGGGCTCAGGATGGCTGATGGTCATGGTCTCCCCCGTTCCGAGGCAGCGCCCGGACCGGGTGGTCCGTGCTCCTC
>NZ_JBHWIV010000181.1:0-2214 GCF_042731675.1 Kitasatospora sp. NPDC059827
GCCGGCTGCCTCTGCCCACCCCCCCCCCCCCCCCCGGGCCGTGGGTTCGGTCGGGCGTCAGGTCCGGCGGTCCGCGTCGGCCCGGTTCAGCGCGTCGCGCAGGGCGGCCCGGGTGGTGATGCCCAGCTTGGGGAAGATCCGGTACAGGTGCGAGCCGACGGTGCGCGGCGAGAGGTGCATCCGGTGGCCGATCTCCTTGTTCGTCAGGCCGCCGGCCGCGAGCTCGGCGATCCGGCGCTCCTGCGAGGTCAGCGAGGCCGAGGACGGCGTCGGGCCCTGGTTCGGGCCCTGGTTCGGGCCCTGGGTCAGGACGCCGGCGGAGCTCGGTGCTGCCCGGTCCTCGCTGAGTTCGGCGGCCCGGGTCAGCCCGTGCACGACCCGGCGCGGCGCCCCGCCGCGCCGGGTCGCGGACTGGGCTGCGGCCTCCAGGACGGCGGAGACGTCCTCGTCGGGGTCGACCGTCGCGGCCGCCAGGTGGGTCGCCCGGCGTTCGGGGTTCCCCCGGTGGACCTGGGCCAGCACCAGGTGGGCGGCGCGGCGCTGGTCGGCCGTGGCCAACTGCACGACGGTGGAACGCACCAGCGGGTGGCGGAAGACGAGGTCGCCGGTGACCGGCTCGGTGTCCAGCAGCCCGGCGGCCACGGCCGGGTCGGCGTCGCGCATCCGGTACCGGCTGCCGGGGACGGCCTCGGCGCCGCTCGGGGCGCCCGCGCCGTCGAGCGCACCCGTCAGGAGTTCGGCCCGCACCCGCGGTTCGAGGGCTTCGATCCGGGGGCCGAACAGCCGTTGCAGCCGCCGGGGCAACGGCACGCCGGGCCGGCCGACGAGGCCCTCGACCGGGAAGCCGTCGACCGGCAGGCCGTCCGACCGGTCCGCGAGCTGGGCGGGCAGCTCCAGCAGCGCGAGCGGATTGCCCCGGGCCTGGTCGAGTACGGTCCGGCGGACCCGTCGGTCCAGCTCCGGGTACCGCTGGTCGAGCAGGTGCCCGGCGTCCTCGTCGCCGAGGGCGGCGACCGGCAGTTCGGGCAGGGCGGCGGTGTCGAAGCGGGACGGGACGTCGGTGCGGACCGCGACCAGCAGCCTCACCCGAGTGGCGGCCAGCCGTCGGCCCACGAAGCCGAGGACGTCGGCGCTGGAGTCGTCCAGCCACTGGCCGTCGTCGAGGACCAGCAGCAGCGGTCGCCGGGCGGCGGCGACCGGGAGCAGGTCGAGGACGGCGATGCCGAGCGCCATGATCGACGGCGGACCGCCCGGCGATCCGTCCAGCACCGAGCCCAGCACCGAGCCGAGCACCGTCCGGGAGCCCTCGTCCAGCCGTGCGAGGTCGGCGAGCAGGGGATGGAGGAGCTGGTGCAGTCCGGCGTAGGGCAGTGCGGACTCCGCCTCGACCCCGGCGGCCCGGACCACGACGTGGCCCGCCCGCTCGGCCGGCGCGGCGGCGCGGTCCAGCAGCGCGCTCCTGCCGACCCCCGCCTCGCCGCGCAGGACCAGTGCCCCGCCCGTGGCGGACTCCACGAACGCTGCCAGTTCCGCCTGTTCCCGCGCGCGCCCCACCAGCTCCGTACCGGCGGACCCCATCCCGCTGCTCCTTCCTGTCCGGCTCCCAACGGCCGTGCCCCGGGCGGTGGTTCAGGCGGTGGTTCGGGCGGCGGTTCAGGCGGTGCGCAGCGGGCCCGCGAAGGACTTGCGCAGGGCGCCGGGGGCGGCGACGGGGAGCAGGGCGGCGAGGATCCGGCCCTTGAGGTGCTGGGGGTGGCGGGTCAGTTCGACGTCGACCCGGGTGCCGTCGCCCTCGGGGGTGAGCTTGAAGACCCAACCGCCGCCGGGGCCGAAGAGCTTGGAGTCCAGGGTGGTGACGGTGACGGTGTCGCCGTCGGGCTGCCATTCGTAGCGGGCGCGCTCCCAGGCGGCCGCGGTTCCCTCGGTGACCTCGGCCCAGGTGTCGCCGAGGGCGTGCACCGCGAAGTGTTCGGCGTCGATGGACGGCCAGGCCTCGGCGCGGGCGGGGCTGAAGTCGGTCAGGACCGCGAGGACGTCCTCGGCGCCGAGGGTGGAGACGAGCTGGAAGCATACGACTGCCATGGTGGTGTCCTCATCGAAAGTAACTGTTCTGACCGGTGACGAAAGAGTTCCATGAGTCGGCGTCACCCGTCAAGACGGTTACGCGGATCGGGTCGGGGAACGCGGAACGGGCGGACACCCCATCGAGGGGTG
>NZ_JBHWIV010000182.1:0-2014 GCF_042731675.1 Kitasatospora sp. NPDC059827
GGCCCCGCGCACCCTGCGCGGGGCCGCCCGGGGTGTTTCAGGGGGTGGCGGGGTCGGTCGGTGACCGCTTCCGGCGTGCTGCGTAGTGGACGAATCCTTCGTCTTCGTAGATGCGAGCGAACCCGGCCTTGGCCAGCACTCGGCCGGAGGCGTGATTGGCTGTGCGGTGCTTGGCGGCGACGGAGTCCAGGTGCAGCGTGTCGAACGCGAGGGCCAGCACGGTGGCGACAGCTGCAGTGGCGTACCCGTGGGACCAGGTGTCTTCGCGCAGGATGTAGCTCAGCCCGGCCCGGGTGGTGGTCGAGTTGAGCTTGATCACGCCGATGAGGTCGCCGGCCACGTCGATGCCGAGGACGTAGTGAACCCGTGGACGATCCCGTGCTCGGCAGAGGGCTTGTTCGATGTAGCGGAGTGCATCGGCGGGCTCCATCGCAGTGCGCTCGAGGTAGCGTATCGATGCGCCGCTGTAGACCCGTCGAACCGCGTCGGCGTCGTCCGAGGTGAGCTCCCGGAGCCTCACAACTGTTTCAGTACGGCGGCGAGTTCGGCGGCCCCCGGTCGGCTGCGGGCGGGTTCGCGAAGGACCGGTCGGAGTACGGCTTGAAAGTCAGGCCGGGGTTCGGCGGCGCGGAGCGGGATCTCTCCGGAGGCGATGGCGGCTCGGCGCGTCCCGGGGCCGACATCCGGGCCGATTCCGGCGGAGTCGTAGTCGAGGGGCCACCGGCCCGTGACGCAGGTCCACAGTGTGCCCGCGAGGGCGTAGACGTCGGATGCGGTGGTTGTCAGTACCGGCCGCACGCCGGACTCCACGGCGGCGGCCAGTTCCGGGGCGAGCAGGTGGGTGATGCCACCCTGGAAGACCGACGATGGCGGGAAGCCGGGTGACCAGGCCCAGGCCAGATCGAGGAGCCGCGCGCCGCGGTCGGTGTGGATGCAGTGCGCGGGTTGGAGGTCGCCGTGCACCCACCCGGCGGCGTGCAGGTCGGCGACAGCCAGGCAGAGGTCGACAGCTCCGGAGAAGGCCTGCTCGTGCCCGCCGTCGCCGTGCCGGACCGGCTTGAAGAGCTCCCACGTGGAAGGACCGAGAAGCCACGGGGTGACGTACCAGACGCCGCTGTCGTATCGACCGGTGATGACGGAGTAGCCGGGCAGCTGGTCCAGGACCGCGCCCTCCCGTGCCGTGATCTCAGCACCCTCGCCGTATCCGGCCTTGATCGCCACGGACCCGGTCGGACCGACCGCCTTCCAGACGGCCGACCCGCGCCGGTCGGTGATCTCCGTGAGGACGATCGGGCCGCAGACCGCCTCAGCAGCCCTCACCGCTTCGTCGGGGCAGGCAGCGAAGTCGACCACGCCTGTACCGCCTTCCAATCGCAGGGGATGTGCTCGAACACGTCGCGGCCGTCGTCGTCGGCGGACGCAAGGGCGCGTGCTGCGTCGGGGGTGGAGGCGAGGAAACGAGGATCCCGCGACCTGACGGCTGCCCGTACCGGAAGGAACGAGAACGGAGCCGGCGGGATGCTCCGGCCAGTGCTGTCGGTCTCCCGATGACCTGCGCCGAACTTGCCGAAGAGAACACCCACCGGGGCGTACAGATTGCGAAGCGCCCAGTAGGGGCGGCGTAGCAGTTCCTGATGACCGGTGCCGGGAACCGAGCCGAGAATCACGATGTTCTCGCAGATCAGGACCCCGTTCGGCCGGCTCATCAACGGTCTGATCCACTCGGCTGCCTGGACTCCGGCGTGGAACAACTCTGCCTCCACGGCTTCCCGATCGGTGCTGGAGATCTCGTACACCGTCCACCCGGTCAGCTGCCGGCTCACGGACGCAGCCAGGTACGGGCAGTGCTGGGCCATGTTGGAGAGGTAGGCGGACATCTCGACTCCGACGGGGCTCTCGGAACGGCCTTCGACGAGGTGGAGCGCCCCCGCCCGGGGCCGGGGCGCTCCACCCCTCCGGAGAGGGGGCACGAAGCAGAGGCCGCCGGGGCGGGGGCGGCGTCCACGGGGGCGGG
>NZ_JBHWIV010000183.1:0-1833 GCF_042731675.1 Kitasatospora sp. NPDC059827
TCCCGCCTGGGGGGTGGGACACCGGCTCGCACCGGTGTCCCACCCCCGTTCGCGGTTCCGCCGCCAGGTCACGTTACCGGCCAGTAATTTGGCTGATCACCGCCTCCTCCGGGGCCGGGTTCGATCACTAGGCTCATCGTGATCACATCAAGTGGACCGAGGGAGCAGCGCGTGATGGCACGACCCCACCGAACCGGCGGACACCGGGCGGCGAGCGCCGCCCTCGCCCTGGCCCTGGCGCTCGGGGCCGGTGCGGTGGCCCAACCCGCGCTGGCCCAACCCGTGGTGGCCGCACCCGCGTTCGGGTCCGCCGCCGCGTCGGCGCTCGGCGGCTTCCGGCTGGCGGACATCACCGCCCGGGACGGCGTCGTGCTCAAGGCCGACGTCTTCACCCCGCCCGCCGGAACCCCGGGCGCCGACGCCCGCGGCCGCTACCCGGTGGTGGTGCAGCCCGCGAGCTGGGGGCAGAACGACCTGGAGTACGTCGCCCAGGGGCACCGGTTCGCCGCCGCCGGGTACGTCGTCGTGACGTACACCGTGCGCGGGTTCTGGGGTTCGGGCGGGGAGGTGGACGTCGCCGGGCCCAAGGACGTCGCCGACATCTCGACGGTGATCGACTGGGCCCTCGCGCAGACCCCGGCGGACCCGGACCGGGTCGGCATGATCGGCCTGTCGCTCGGCGGCGGCCTCACCCTCCTCGGCGCCGCGTTCGACCCGCGGATCAAGGCCGTCGCCTCGCTCAGCGGCTGGGCCGACCTGACCGACGCGCTGTACAGCGGACAGACCCGGCACACCGCCGCCGCCACCCGGCTGGCCCGGATCGAGGGCCTGACCGGGCGCAAGAGCCCGGAGTTCGCGGCCGCCCTGGACGACCTGTTCGGCGACCACGACCTCCCCGACGTGATCGCCTGGGCGAAGCTCCGCTCGCCCGCGGCCTACCTGGACCGGATCAACGCCAACGGCGCCGCCGTCTACCTCGCCAACGGCTGGAGCGACAGCTTCTTCAACCCCGGCCAGATGACCGACTTCTACCGGCGGCTGACCGTCCCCAAGCGCCTCGAACTGCGGCCCGGCGACCACGCCAGCCAGGAGTTCACCGGCCTGCTCGGCTTCTCCAACGCCATCTGGGACGACGCCCGCGGCTGGCTCGACCAGCACCTCAAGGGCGTGGCGGGCGCGGGCCTGCCGCCGGGCGTCGGCCTGGAGGTCCGCCCGACCGGCACCCACGAGGCGTACCCGGACTGGGAGTCGGTCGCCTCCCGCACCGAGCGGCTGGACCTCGCCGGCACCGCCACCGTCCGCGGCGACCGGTCCTCCGGCGCGAGCGGCGGCACCGTGCTGCTCTCCGGCCTGGTCGACCAGTGGCTGCACCAGCCGCCGACCGTCCTGGTCCCGCTGCTGGACCGCGAGGCCGCCGCCGTGCGGCAGTCGGAGCCGTACGGGCGGGGCCTGTCCGTGCGCGGGGCCGTCCGGGTGCACACCACCGTGACCGGCTCCGCCCCGCAGGGCACCGCCGTCGCGTACCTCTACGACGTGGACGCGCTCGGCGTCGGGCGGCTGATCGCGCACGCCCCGCAGAGCTGGTCCGGCCGTACGGCGGGGCAGTCCTTCCCGCTGGACGTCACGCTGTTCCCCACCGCGTACGACCTTCCGGCCGGCCACCGGCTCGCGCTGGTGCTCGGCACCCGGGACGGCCTGTACGGCGGCGAGACGCCGTCGGACGGCACGGTGGCCTTCGGTCCGGCGGAGGTCTCGCTGCCCGTCCGCTGAGGCCGGCGCAGCCCCCCCCTCCCCCCGTAAGGGGGCGGGGCGGGGCCGCGGGGGACCGGGCCC
>NZ_JBHWIV010000184.1:0-1792 GCF_042731675.1 Kitasatospora sp. NPDC059827
GACCAACCCACCCTCCCGAAAGCCCCCCACCCAACAACAGCCCCGCGCAGCGGCCCCCACTAGGGTGCCGAGGTGGATCTGGATCTGGCACAGGTAAGAGCCTTCACCGCAACCGCCGAAGAACTCCACTTCGGCCGCGCCGCCGACCGCCTGGGCATCACCCAGCAGGGCCTGTCGAAGCGGGTGGCCCGCCTGGAGGCCGCCCTCGGCGTCCGCCTGCTGGAACGCGGCGCCCGCGGGGTGACCCTGACCGCCCCGGGCGCCCGGTTCCTGGAGCCCGCCCGCCGTCTGCTGTCCCAGGGAGAGCGGGCCGTGGCGGCGGTGGCAGGTGCCGGACGGCCCCTGCGGATCGACGTGTGGGGCCACCTGTACGCCCCGATGCGCACCCTCGCCCAGGCGGTGGACGCGGCGCCGGGCCTGGAGGTGGAGCCGGTGCCGGGCCGCGACCTGCCCTCCGTGGCGGCCGCGGTGCTGCGCGGCGAGTCGGATGCCGGGTTCGGCCGGGTGCACGCCCTCCCCGGTGGCACCGACGCCGGTCTGACGCACCGCCTGGTCCGCCTGGAGCCGGTGGACGCCCTGCTGAGCGCCGACCATCCGCTGGCGGGCCGCGACGCCCTGGCCCCGACCGATCTGCGCGGCAGCGTGCTGCGCTACCCGGCGGCCGTGGACCGCCTGGACTTCCTGACCCGTTTCGCGACCCGGTTCGGCATCGACGGCCGGGTCGGTTCGACCAACCTCGGCCTGGAGCACTTCCTGGACCAGGTCGCCGCGGATCCGACCTGCTTCTCGCTGGTGCCGGCCGACGGCCCGCTGCCCGGCCGCCCGGGCGTGCGGACCGTTCCCCTGGCCGGCCCGACCCCGCTGTACGCCTGGTCGCTGCTCTGGCGCTCCGACCGAGGCGCCGACCGGGACGGCCAACTGGACTTCCTGCTAAGGGCGTTCACCGCGGAGGCGGCCCGCAGCCGGTGGCTGGAGTACGACCCGGCCAGGGACTGGCTCCCGGACGCCGACGAGGCCGCGCTCCAGCCCTGAGCTCCGGCCGCCCGCCCACCGCGCCGCGTGACCCGGCTCACCACCAGGCCTTCTGGGTCCGCAGCACCGATCCGTCGGCCGCGTAGGAGACGACGGTGTTGTTGCCGGATCCCGGGATGCGGATGACGGCGTACCAGCGGACCGGGGAGTCGCCGACCGCCACCGGCTCCGCCTCGATGACCATGCCGCTCTCCCATCTGACCACGACCCTCTCGACCTCGGGCCGGACCTTGACGACCACCATCTGCGGGCTGCCCCCCGTGTCGACGACGCGGTTGAGCCCGCGGCCGCCGATCACGGCACCCGGATCGTCCTGCGCCGTCCCGCCCGGGCCGGGAACCGGGTCGACGAAGTCGCCCGGTTGCCGTTTGCCGTCCACGGTCAGATAGACCTCGGCCCGGTCGGTGTTCGGGGTCCAGGGCTGGATGCCGCCCCCCTGGGGGTCGTCCGGCAGGCGCGGGTCGACGGTTCTCCGCTCCTGCTGGATCAGCCGGCCCTGGGCCAGGCCGTCCGCCGCGGTGGGCGCGGCCGGCCACAGGGCGATCCAGGCTTCCAGGGCGTGGCCGCTCACCGTGCCTTCGTTGATCTTGACCCGCAGCGGCGAGAACGGGTCCCGGGCCGGCCGGGACGGCGAGGGCGTCGCGGAGGCCGTCGGGGCGGCTCCGGCCGAGGAGACCGTCGGGGACACCGGGGCCACCCCGGGCCCCGGGGGGGGCGAGGGCGGGGGGGGGCGCCGCGGCGGCCGCGGGGCAGGGCGGCG
>NZ_JBHWIV010000185.1:0-1760 GCF_042731675.1 Kitasatospora sp. NPDC059827
CATCCGGAACAAGATCGACACTCACCCGGACAGCCTGCCGACCAAGATCGTCGAGTACAAGGGTACAGCTCAACTCATTCTGAAACGATCAGTTACTCGTCTGGGGGTTTGCCTGGGTCTCGCGGTGCCGGAGCCCGTCGTGCGCGCCCAGGCGTGGCAAGCCGGGGCGACCCCGCACGCCGCCCTCACCGAGTACCCCAACCGCCCCGACCACGTCCAGGACGAGGACGACGGCGAGCAGGAGGACGGGCTGCTCGGCGACGTCCCTCATCGGATCCGCCGTCGGGCGGCTGGGACGACCCTGGAGAGCATCCGGCAGGCCCTCCGGCGCCCCGTGACGACGAGCGCGCCGCCGGCTGGCACGCCGACGCTGGCCACGAGAGCGCGCGCGCCACCGCGGCCGACACCCTTCGCGCCGTGCCCGGCGTGCGGCCCGCCGCCGCTGGCGCGAGCCGCTCGGCCTCGGACCGGGCGTGCTCACGAAACGGTTGGTCCGCGGCGCTGGCGAAGCCCGCTCAGGTCCGGCCGGCGGGACCTCCTGCCGGGCCGGACCTGAGCGGGGAGTCGGGCGCGACAAGCCCGTCAGCACCCTTCGGAGATCTCGCGGAAGTTGGCGTAGTGGTCGGCGGTGTACCAGGTCTGCAAGGTCTTCTCGTCGCGGACCAGGCGCTCGGCGTCCCGGTGGGTGGTGGGCTTCGGGCGGGGGTTGACGTCGTACTCGTGGTACGCGCCGCCCGCCGGGAGGTCCCCGGTCCGGTTGTCGTACGGGTTGCTGCCGCGGATGTACTCCGGGCCGGGAATCCGGAAGTCGACCGGGCGGGGGCTGGTGGGCCACTCGAGGTCCTCCCAGACGTGGCAGGCGCGTTCGACCTGCTCCGGGAAGTCCTGGACGGGCAGCGGGGGCTGGATGAGCGCCCGGACGGCCGGAGCGGCGGCCAGCGCGGGGGCGGCGGGAACGAGCGGGCAGGCCAGGGCGAGGACCAGAACGGCCTGTGCCAGGCGGCGGAGAGTCATGGGGGTACCCGATTCCGTGCGGGAGTGTGTGCGGCAAAGGCGTACCGCGCACACGCCTGACACCCAGACGACCACGCCGCAGACACCCCAGCCCCCACCCGACCGAGTGACTCCTGGCGGGTCGAGGCGGCCGCACTGGTGACCCCACACGTCGACAGCCTTGGTTCCTTCAACAGTCTGCCGGACCGGTTCCTGGGCGGTACGCCGGGAGATCGCGCCGCAGGGTGCACCGGAGGTTGCGGCCATGCTCGGTGATGGGAGGAAAATGGGCAGGTCAGTACCCATGTGCAGCCGAGTGGGCCTGACCGACCTCTTCTCTTCCTTGGAACAGCCGAGACAGAGAGGTCGGTCAGAGTGCCGCGCCGGTCGTCAGCGGAGGCGACCACGACGAGAGACTGATACGCGCGGTCCCCGCCCAGGATTCGCCGGACGGGGACCGTAGGAGTGGAGGCGTGCCGCTACGCCTTGCTGCGTGCGTTCAACCCGCGGGTGGTGGAGTGGCAGCGGATGCATGCCGTCGCTACCGCCTTCCACGTGGAGCACGGGCACCTCGATCCCACCGACAAGGCCACGCGCGCGGGCCTGATCTCCTGGCTGGATCGGCAGTGGCACGTGAACGGCCGGCACCTCCTCGACCCGGCCCGCGTGTCCGAGTTGGAGGCGCTGGGGATGGTCTGGTCGAAGCAGGCGAACGCGTGGGAGCGCGGCCACGCCTACGCCCGGGCCTGGGCCGTCCACCACGGCCA
>NZ_JBHWIV010000187.1:0-1571 GCF_042731675.1 Kitasatospora sp. NPDC059827
GGGGAGACGGTCGGGCCGGACGTGTGGGAGACGTGCCGGGAGCTGATCCCGGCGGGGAGTGTGTTCGCGTTCCTGGCCGAGCACCGGGGCAGGCTGTTCCCGGCAGCGTTGTTCGCGGACATGTACCCGTCGGCGAACGGCCGGCCGAGCATGCCGCCGCAGATCCTGGCCGCGGCGATCACGCTGCAGGCCCTGCACGGCCTGTCGGACTTCGAGACCGTCCAGGAACTGCGGTGCGACCTGCGGTGGAAGGCCGCGTGCGGTCTTGGCCTGCACGACACGGCGTTCGACTCGTCGCTGCTGTCCTACTTCCGTCGCCGGCTGGCCCGCTCGGCCCGTCCGAACCGCGTCTTCGAGGCCGTTCGGGAGGTCGTGAACGCGACCGGCGTGCTGAAAGGCCGCCAGAAACGGGCGCTGGACTCCACCGTGCTGGACGACGCGGTCGCCACCCAGGACACCGTCACCCAGCTGATCGCCGCCGTCCGCGCGGTGATCCGCGAGGTCCCCGGCGCCGGTGCGGTCGCGGCCGTGCACTGCACCGCGCACGACTACACCGATCCGGGCAAACCCCGCATCGCCTGGAACGACGAGCAGGCCCGGGCCGACCTGGTCGACGCCCTGGTCGGCGACGCGCTGCGGCTGCTCGGGCACCTGCCCGAGCAGCCACTGGGCGAGAAGGCCGCGAACGCGGTCGGGATCCTGGCCCTGGTCGCCGGACAGGACGTCGAACCCGCCGACGAATCCGACGGCCGCGACGGACGCTGGCGCATCACCCGAGGCACCGCCCCGGACCGGATCGTCTCCGTCGTCGACCCCGAGGCCCGGCACGTCCACAAGAACCGCACCCGGCACCAGGACGGCTACAAGGCCCACCTCGCCGTCGAGCCCGAAACCGGCCTGTTCACCGCCGTCGCCCTCACCCCCGGCAGCGGAAGCGAGCACCACGAGGCCCAGATCGCCCTCGACCTGCTCGCCGACGAGCCCGCGCCGGTCGACGCCTTCGGCGACACCGCCTACTCCACCGGACCCACCCGACGGGCCCTGCGGCAGGCCCACCACCGGCTGTTCCTCAAACCCGCCCCGCCGACAACCGCCGTCCCAGGCGGTTTCAGCCTCGACGACTTCGCCATCGACACCCACGCCGGCACGGTGACCTGCCCGGCAGGCCACACCGTCGCGCTGTCCGAGCCGTCCGGCCGACACCTGCAGCGCAAGGCGGTCTTCACCGACCAGTGCACCGGCTGCCCACTACGCGAGCGATGCAGCCGGGCCACGGCCGGGCGGATCATCACCATCCGCCCCGACCACGACCTGATGGCCCAAGCCCGACAGAACGCGAATGACCCCGAATGGCAAGCCGCCTACCGCCGCTGGCGCCCACCCGTCGAACGCGCCGTCGCCTGGCTCGTCGCCCACGGCAACCGACGCCTACGACACATCGGAACCATCAAGAACAACGCCTGGCTCCACACCCGCGCCGCCGCCCTCAACCTACGGACCCTGATCAACCTCGGACTCACCCACAACGGCACCACCTGGCAGATCGGGGCTGCCGCCTGACAGCGGCAGCC
>NZ_JBHWIV010000188.1:0-1251 GCF_042731675.1 Kitasatospora sp. NPDC059827
GGTGGGGGGGATCGGAGGCCGGCACGGAGGGAGTGTCCGTGGTGACCACTGCTCCGTGCTGCGGCCGCGGTGAGGGCGGCCCGGACGGGAGGGTCAGGTACAGGGCCGCCGCGGCGCAGGCCGCGGTCGCGCCCAGGGCGTACCGGCGGTGCCGGCGGTGGCGGCGCCGGTCGGCGCGGCGGCGGATCTCGGCAGGGGGCAGGGCCGGTGCGGGCACCTGCGTGCCGAGCAGCCGCAGCCGGTCGCCGACGCTGTCGTGGAGTGGGTCAGACACGGAGCTTTCCTTCCTCGCTGCTCGGGGTCCGGTCGGCGAGTCCGGCCGCGAGCGCGGTCCGGCCCCGGGTGAGGCGGCTCTTGACGGCGCTGACGCTGGCGCCGGTCTCGGCCGCGACCTGCTCGACGGGGAGGTCGCACATGTGGTGCAGGACCAGGGCGCTCCGCTGTGCCTCGGGCAGGTCGCGGAGCGCGGTGACCAGCATCAGGTGGTCCTCGGTGGGCGGTTCGACGGTGGGTGGTTCCGGGCGGTGGTGGCGTCCGGCCAGGTGCAGGCCCCGGGCCAGCCGCCGCCAGCGGGAGACGGCCAGCCGCCGGGCCGTGGTCCGGATCCACGCCTCCGGGGCGTGGTCCAGGTCGAAGGTGCGCCGTCGGTCCCACGCGCGGATGAAGGCCTCCTGGACCACGTCCTGCGCTTCGGACCAGTCGCCGGTCATCGCGTAGAGCTGCCCGGTCAGGCGGGAGAAGGACGCCGCGTAGAACGCGTCGAACTCCTGTGGCGTCATCAAGGGCCTCTCCTCCGGGGCTGTCCGTCAGTTCGCGGCGCAGGCGGCTCGCGCGGGAGCACTCCCCGGCGGTGGTGGAGCCGTGCGTCCCGGGTGGAGCCTCCCGCTCTGTACGCACGAGTGCCGTCCCCGGGTTGCACCCACGGGCTATGGCCTGGATCACATGTGCGGGGTGCGACCTGCCGGGCGTCGGGAGGCGTACCGGGGTGCGGGCATCAACCGGACGCCCGCAGGAAAGGACACGGATTCATGCGTATCCGCCCGATCACGCTCATCGCCGCCACCGCCGCGGTCATCGCGACCGCGGGGGGAGCGGCCACCGCTGCGACCAGCGCCTCCACCTCCACCTCCACCCCCACGGCCGCGCCGTCGGCCGCGCCCACGGCCGAGCCCACGGCCCAGAGCAAGCCCTCCGCCGCGCCCTCCGCCGCGCCCTCCGGCGCCGGCTCGTCCGCCGCCGGCGCGCCGGCCA
>NZ_JBHWIV010000189.1:0-1250 GCF_042731675.1 Kitasatospora sp. NPDC059827
CGTTCCCGGCACCCCCGACACCCGGCGCCGGGACCGGACGCAGCGGGGGCGGGCGGGTCCCCCCCGCCCCCTGCCCGCCGCCGTCTGCTGTCGCCCCGCCCACCCCCCACCGGGCGGCGGTGCGATCTCCCCCGTTCCCCCCGCTTCCCCCCGTTTCCCCCGTTCGGTCACCGGTCTCCCCCCGGCCCGCTCCGCCGCCCCGTGTCGGCGGTGCGGGGCCCGTGACCGGCGCCCGACGCGGACCCGGCACCACCCCCCGGGCCCTCCCGGCCAGGGGGACGGACGGATCCGCCACCCGGGCGGCCGGCGCCCGACGCGCCGTCCTCCCGGGTGCCACCACTCTCCCGTCCCAGCAGGTCGGAGGCCATCCGCTGACGTACTCAACCGCGCAACTGAGTACCCGTACTCAGTCGGCCGCGGCGCCCCGGAGCGGAACCGCGGCGGCGGCCCGGGGCGTCCCGGCTCCGGGTACGGTACGGCGGGGCCGGGGCGGCCCGGACGGGGTCGCGAGGCCCGCGAGAACGAGGAGGGGGACGCGATGACGGTCCTGCCGCTGATCTTCACCAGCGGTCTGGCCAGCGGCATCAACGCGTACGCGGTGGTGCTGCTGCTCGGCCTGCTGGGCCGGTTCGCCGGCGCGGAGTCGGTGCCGCACGCGCTGGAGCGCACCGACGTGCTGGTCGCGGCGGCCGTGCTGTTCCTGCTGGAGGCGGTGGCCGACAAGATCCCGTACGTGGACACCGTCTGGGACGCCGTGCACACCGTGATCCGGCCGATCGCCGGTGCCGTCGTCGGCGTGCTGATCGCGAGCGCCGACCCGGGCTCGCTCAGCGAGGTAGCGGCCGGGGCGATGGGCGGCACCACCGCGCTGGTCACCCACCTGGTGAAGGCCTCGCTGCGGATGGCCGTCAACACCACGCCGGAACCGTTCAGCAACATCGTGGTCAGCCTGACCGAGGACCTCTCGGTGGCCGGCCTGGTCACCCTGGCGATCTTCCACCCCTGGGCGGCCGCCTCGATCTCCGCCGTCCTGCTGCTGGCCGGTCTGCTGCTGGTCTGGCTGGCGGTCAGCAGGATCCGCGCCTTCCGAGCCCGCCGCCGCGAGCGCAAGGCCGCCAAGGCCGCGTCCGGAGCGTACGCGGGTCGGGCCTAGGGTCCGCCTTCGAACTCCCGTCGTTCGCCCGGAGGGCGGGCGGGGCGGCGTTGGGGTGCGTGCATCGCAAGGCGGAGGAGGGAGCCCAATGCAGCGC
>NZ_JBHWIV010000190.1:0-1148 GCF_042731675.1 Kitasatospora sp. NPDC059827
CTAGTGTCCTGAGTCCTTGATCCGTCGTTAGTCAGTGCATGGGACGTCCTGGGCCGAGGCTGGCCGAGCTGGTGTTGTCGGATCACGAGCGGCAGGTGCTCGGCGCGTGGGTGCGGGGCCAGTCCACCCCGCAGGCCCTGGCGTTGAGAGCCCGGATCGTCCTTGCGTGTGCCGAGGTCGAGCCTGACGGGTTGCCCCGTTCGGCCAGTTCGGTGGCTGCCTCAACCGGGGTGACCACGGAGACGGTCTCCAAGTGGCGGAGCCGCTTCCTCAAGGACCGTCTGGACGGCCTCGGCGACGCACCCCGCCCGGGCCGGGTCCGGACGGTCACCGACGAGCAGGTCGCCGAACTGGTCCGCGCGACACTGGAGACGAAACCGAAGAACGCCACGCACTGGTCGACCCGCTCGATGGCCGAGCGGGTCGGCCTGTCGCAGTCCACGGTCTCGCGGGTCTGGCGGGCGTTCGGCCTTCAGCCCCACCGGGCCGAGTCGTTCAAGCTGTCCACCGACCCGTTCTTCGTCGACAAGGTCCACGACGTCGTCGGGCTCTACCTCGACCCGCCCGAGCGGGCGTTGGTGCTCTGCGTCGACGAGAAGTCCCAGATCCAGGCCCTGGACCGCTCGCAGCCGGTGCTGCCGATGATGCCCGGCGTCCCGGAACGGGCCAGCCACGACTACCTGCGCGCGGGCACCACGACACTGTTCGCTGCCCTGGACACGGCCACGGGCAAGGTGATCGGCTCCCTTCATCGGCGTCACCGCGCCGCCGAGTTCAGGAAGTTCCTCGCCAAGCTGGACCGGGAGGTCCCGGCCGGCCTGGAGGTGCACCTGATCTGCGACAACTACGCGACCCACAAGACCGAGACGGTCAAGAAGTGGCTGCTGGCACACCCACGCTTCCACCTGCACTTCACGCCGACCGGCTCGTCCTGGCTGAACCTGGTCGAGCGGTGGTTCGCCGAGCTCACAAACAAGAAGCTCCGCCGCGGCGTCCACCGCTCCGTCCAGGCCCTCGAACGCGACATCCGCGCCTGGGTCGCCGACTGGAACACCGACCCCCGGCCCTACGTCTGGACCAAACCCGCTGACCAGATCCTCGAATCCCTCGCCGGATACATTCGACGGATCAAGGACTCAGGACACTAG
>NZ_JBHWIV010000191.1:0-1069 GCF_042731675.1 Kitasatospora sp. NPDC059827
GGCGAAGCTGAGAACTTAAGCGCCAGTAAACGGCGGTGGTAACTATAACCATCCTAAGGTAGCGAAATTCCTTGTCGGGTAAGTTCCGACCTGCACGAATGGCGTAACGACTTCTCGACTGTCTCAACCATAGGCCCGGTGAAATTGCATTACGAGTAAAGATGCTCGTTTCGCGCAGCAGGACGGAAAGACCCCGGGACCTTTACTATAGCTTGATATTGGTGTTCGGTTCGGCTTGTGTAGGATAGGTGGGAGACTTTGAAGCAGCAACGCCAGTTGTTGTGGAGTCGACGTTGAAATACCACTCTGGTCGTGCTGGATGTCTAACCTGGGTCCGTGATCCGGATCAGGGACAGTGTCTGGTGGGTAGTTTAACTGGGGCGGTTGCCTCCTAAAGAGTAACGGAGGCGCCCAAAGGTTCCCTCAGCCTGGTTGGCAATCAGGTGTTGAGTGTAAGTGCACAAGGGAGCTTGACTGTGAGACTGACGGGTCGAGCAGGTACGAAAGTAGGGACTAGTGATCCGGCGGTGGCTTGTGGAAGCGCCGTCGCTCAACGGATAAAAGGTACCCCGGGGATAACAGGCTGATCTTCCCCAAGAGTCCATATCGACGGGATGGTTTGGCACCTCGATGTCGGCTCGTCGCATCCTGGGGCTGGAGTAGGTCCCAAGGGTTGGGCTGTTCGCCCATTAAAGCGGTACGCGAGCTGGGTTTAGAACGTCGTGAGACAGTTCGGTCCCTATCCGCTGTGCGCGTAGGAGTGTTGAGAAGGGCTGTCCCTAGTACGAGAGGACCGGGACGGACGAACCTCTGGTGTGCCAGTTGTCCTGCCAAGGGCATGGCTGGTTGGCTACGTTCGGGAGGGATAACCGCTGAAAGCATCTAAGCGGGAAGCCTGCTTCGAGATGAGCACTCCCACCTCCTTGAGAGGGTAAGGCTCCCAGTAGACGACTGGGTTGATAGGCCGGATATGGAAGCCCTGTAAGGGGTGGAGTTGACCGGTACTAATAGGCCGAGGGCTTGTCCTCAGTTGCTCGCGTCCACTGTGTTGTTCTGAAACAACGACCCC